>CAYQEW010000040.1:0-12633 GCA_964416605.1 uncultured Bacteriovoracaceae bacterium
AGTTTAAAGAAAAATTTAGAAATGTTCCCGAAAATATTTTAACCGCCATCAAAAATGGTATTTTGGAAACCGCACCTGGTGGGGGTCTTGCGGGGTATGCTTTTATTGGAATAAAAGTATTGATTAAAAATATTACTTTTAAAGAAGAAGATGCTTCGGAAGTTGCCTATAAAATTGCCGCTTCCATGGCTTTTAAGGAGGCGTGTCAAAAAGCAGATATTCTTTTGATGGAGCCGATGATGAGCGTAGAAATTATTACTCCGACGGATTTTACGGGAGATATTATGGGTGATCTCAATTCGAGACGCGCGCAAATCAACGGTGTAGCCTCTAAAAATGATCGCGAACAAATTGAAGTGATGGTGCCTTTAGCAGAAATGTTTGGTTATTCGACAAGCCTTCGCTCGCGCTCACAGGGAAGAGCGAGCTTTTCCATGCAGTTTAAAGAATATCAAGCGCTCGATAAAAAACTCACAAAAGAAATTCTTCTGAAACGTGGGATTTTTATTTAATCGTTCTGTAAATTTTACATTGTTTTGCTTTAGGTTTGGAATTTTTTTCAATTTGAACTTATAGTTAGAAATTAGCTCATACGCTATATAACTAAATTTTGAGGAGAAAAAAATGAAAAAAATGATGAGTGTTTTCTTTGCCCTAGTGGCGTCAAGCATTGTTCTCGCCAATGCTCCCGTGGATATTAAATTTGAGGGTACCCCGAGCGGAATTGAAGTCTCTGTGAGCGGTGTCAATCAAGATAAAGCAGGTAAGAACGACAATACAGTAAAAATATATAAATATGGGAATGAAATAAAAAATACTGAGTTTAAACTTACTAACGGTTCGGGATCAAAACTGGTTCAAGGTATTAAATGTGATGAGCAAATTAGTGTAACTGTCTTCAATGTGCAAAATGAAGATGGCGGTAAAGGCGGTAAATACAGTGAAACATCAAAGTTAAGACGTAATTATTCCGGATCAAATTGTCCGAAAGATTCTGAACCAACTCCGGCACCTAAAAAGAAAACCAATATTCGTTTAAGCGCAACAGGAACACAAAGTGGCGTAACCGTAACAATCACAGGTGTTGATGGCAAAGGTTCTAAAACCGCAGTTGTTTACGATAGCAATGGTAATAGATTGGGCCAAATGGAAGTAAGTCATGGAACATCAACTCAAGACTTTGATGGAGTTTCTTGTGATGAGTCAGTTTATGCAGTTGTTCTTGACGTTGAAGAGAGTGATGCTCCAAATAGAAGAGGTGATGTAAAAACTAATTCTTCTTCGGTGAGATCATCAATGGCCGGCACAAACTGTCATACAGCTCCAGCACCTCGTCCAACTGAGCCATCAAGCAGTGAAGAATAGCTTTTTGAATATAACTTATTTAAAGCGCCAAGGATCGGTGCTTTTTTTTCTTCTTTTTGCCTTTTCGGCTTTTTCTTTCGACGCAAAATATATTGATCACTACACAAATCTTTTAAACCAAAATCTTCATCTCGCAGCAAAAGAAAAAAGTTTACTCTCATTTGCTCAAAGCATTACTGTTTATCAAGACAATACTTCTGAGGATGAGTATCAAAAAATCGCACAAAATATTTTTGATAAAGATAAATTGAGCGTGCAAAAATATTTTCCAATACTCTGTGCACTTTCAACACTTACCTTTTTTGTTCCTTGTCAGATTGTTATGCAAAAAATTTTTACTGACCTTGAGCCTCGTTGTAATAAAGTAAGCATTGCTAATTTAGAGACGGGTTATATTGATGCAAATCCTTGTTATGCGGGAGGAAAATTAGCTATCAATTCTTTGCCGAAAAATTCCTGGGGAAGAAATAAAACAATAGATATTTTTTTGACGAATCTTTGGAATGACGTGCAAAAAAGTGAGAGCAATGATCAGATTGATTTATATGAAGTGTATGGCCATTCACTTACTCAGGCGAATCCAAAAGAGTTTTTAGCGATGATGACTTTTTTATTAACCGCTAAAAATATTGGAGCGGGAACGGTAGATGATTTTACCAGCTATCGTTTTTCGCAATTGATGAAGCAAAGAACAAAAGCAAATATTGTTTTAGCAGAACTTGTGGAAATGAAAGAAATTAAAAATAGCTATGTGGCCATTCAAAAATGGGCGAATCAAAAAAAAATAACGTTTAAAATAAAAGAGCAAAAGATTAAATCAGATGATCGACATAGAATGATGGGTATTTTTTTAGCGTGTCATTTTAAAAATAAATTAGGTAAGACAGTGCCGACGCATTTATTGCCAATCTTTCTTGGTCTGGCTTACGAATCAATGGATTTCATTTCTCATCTTAAAGAGGGAACAAGTCTTGAAAGATCAGTGGAAAATTTTTTACAAGATGTGAATAAATATAAAGAAGCCACTTTCTTTGCTCAAAATTTTTGCTTATAAGAAAAATTTTTATTTTTTCAAAATTTAAACTCACGAATTTTTTTGAACAATGCTATCAAGCTCACTATGAGCAAAATAATAATTTCAAAAATCAAAGACAATATTTACAATTATCGAGGTTGCAAAGTAATGCTTGATAGTGACCTCGCTCATTTGTATGGCGTTGAAACAAGAGCCTTAAATCAAGCCGTCTCACGAAACAAAGATCGTTTTCCCAAAGATTTTACTTTTAGGTTAACCAAAACAGAATGGCAAAACTTGATATCACAAAATGTGATATCAAGTTCATTACATGGCGGACGTAGACAGTTACCCTATGTTTTTACAGAGCAAGGTTTAGCGATGCTTTCAAGTGTTCTAAAGAGTAAGAGGGCAATTAAAGTCAATGTACAAATCATGAGAACATTTATGGCTCTCAGAAATATAGTTTCTCAATATAAAGAGCTTGAAAAAATGATTCTTCAAGTAGAAGAAAAATCGGATAAGAATTATAAAATTTTACTTTCGGCTTTACTTCAATTAAAAGATCAAATGGAACCTGTTCTCAAAAAAAATCGTAAAAAAATTGGATTTAATTAACTGGAAAAAGAATGATTTTAGTTTACGGTATTCCCAACTGCGATAAAGTAAAAAAATGTTTACAGGACTTAAAGGCTGAGCAAACACCCCATCAATTTATTAATTTTAAAATGAATCCTCCAACAGAGGATTTATTGCAACTATGGACCAAAGCTTTTGGAGAATTACCCGTCAACAAAAGAGGAACAACTTTTAAAAAATTCAAAGAGACTTACGAAAAAGCAAACGAATCTCAAAAAATGAAGCTGTTAATCGAAAATCCCTCTATGCTGATTCGCCCCATTCTGATGAAAAAGAATACGGTTTTATTTACTGACAAATAATTCCAAATTTTCCACAAATCCATTTGGGAATAGGAGCAATCTGAAGAGTTGCACCGACGTGAGGATTGCTTGAGGTCATTGTCCAAATGCTAGGATCAAGAGAGGGAAAATTGCTGAGAGACGTGATGGAAGTTACGGCGCTTACACCAGGAATGGCTTGATTGGGAACAACTCCATTGTCAAAATAATAGGAATTAGAATAGCCATTGTTGACGGTATCATTGCCTAGAAAGCCTTGCGCAGTTCCCGTTGAGGTCACAGAAGGAGCAAGTGAGATGACATTACTTCCTGTTCCATTAGTAATACCAGACACTGGAAATTCTCCCCAGTGGGCACCAATAGCACCTCCAGCGTAGCCAATATGATTAATAGACCCAAAGCTGATAGCATTATTGAGAGTACCACCTGCATTGCCCAGAACTCCTCCTAATCCACCTCCTGAACCATCGTCATCTACTGCTGAAACATTTCCAAAATTAATGACATTGGATACAAGGCCATTGGTCGAAGCAACGATACCTCCCCCCATGGAAGCTCGATTAATGGTGATATTGCCGAAATTAACAGCTCGGGTAAGACTCGCAGGGGTGATGAAACCGACGACATGACTCGCTATTCCACCGCTCTCTTCTTCTCCCGTTAGGTTGGCGAAATTAACGACATCACTGACAATACCTAAACTAATTCCTAAAACTCCTCCAGCCCCGTGATCACTTTTGATTGATCCTCCAAGAACTGTTATATTGCGGATTGTTGAGCTATCGGCAAAAGGAATACTTGAACTGAGTCCATCGACAAACTCTTGATCGTTGGCGGCAGGACCAGCAGTGAGACCGCCAGAGTAATTGGGAAAAGGAATACTAGGATTTAACTTTGCGTAAAGATCAACATTTTCAATGATAATGTTACTGGCATGAGAATTTTGAAAACCGCCCGAAAGCGCTCCCACATTGGTTCCAATCAGTTTGAAGTTTTTGAGACTCAAATCTTTTACGGTAGCTTTCGAGAGATCGGAAAAAAGTCCAACGGCTGCGTCATCTTTTTCATAGGTTAAATTTAAAATACTCAAATGATTGCCATCGAACTGTCCGCTAAAAGAGGCTCCGACATATTGATTAAAAGGAGCGTAGATTTTTCCTTGAGTCATGCCGATGGGAATAAAACTGGTGCCTGCCAGATCTATGTCTTGACATAAAAGATAGGCAGCCGAAAGATTGAGATCAATATTTTGTAATTGTTGCCAGGTACCTAGTAGATAAGGATTATCTACGGTGCCTTTACCTCCGCCATAAGGTAGGCTAGAAGCGGAAAAGGCGTCGCAGCCAGTCTTTTCCGTAACGACGGAGTTTGTGAATTTGCTACAGCTAATAAAAAGAGTAAAAAAGAAAAAAAGAAAAAATGTGTTTTTCATAAAATATTATACCTTTGAATAAGGGAGTATCGGTTTTATTATAAGAACGACTTAAGAGATGCGGGAGCTAGGCAAAAAAACCTTTCTCAAAAAAATAAAAAATCAGGTTACATTAAAAGTATGAAAATTTTTTCTTTTATAACACTGATGTTTTTTTTTAACTCTTACGCCGCAAGTGATATTAATGTTCATCATTTGACGCCAGGAATGAACACAAAATTTGTTCGCCTCGAAAGTACAGGATTCTCAGACTCGTTAGTTGCTCCTAAATGGTATTTTTATCTTGGCTTTGATCACGTGCAAACACCTCTGGTGAAAATAATTTCCTCTGGAAAAAGTCAAATTACTCCAATTGTTGATAATATGCAGTCTTTAGAATTTGGTATGGGCTATCGTCTTTTGCCGCGTCTAAGCGCTTCCTTTGCGGCTATCGGTCATCATAATAATGTCCTTGGAGATGGTGTTAAATACATGCTCGGTGACTCACGTTTAGTTTTTAATATTCTTCTTACTCGTCCACTTTCTCGTGATGAAAGTGATTTAAATAAATTTTCTTTTTCTATTGTGCCGACTCTCACTCTTCCAACAGGTAAATTGGGTTCTTTTGTTTCCGATGCCGGAGTTGGGTATGGAGGCAAATTTGTAGGAGAATATAATGCAGGATGGGCGCGTCTTGTCGCAAACGCAGGATTTATGCGATCGAGTCACGCAGTGTATTTAAATGCAGATTATCGAACGAAGATTCCTTATGGAATAGGAGCTCTCATACCTCTTTCGCGCATTGTAGGAATTAACGCTGAATATGAAGGAGCGTTTGTTCCTAGTTCTTCAAAATTTGAGAATCTTTCCGAGTTTTATTTAGGAGCACGTGTGAAACCCACGGATCATTGGGTGCTTCAGATGGGCGGTAGTTTGGGCCAATTTAAAAGTGGAGGGAGCGCAAGTGATTATCGACTTATTGCGATGGCCAAGTTTACTCCGAGCAGTAAAATTCTTCCTGCCATTGTTGCTGTGCCAGAGCTCGTGAGAGAGTGTCCTACAGGGCTTATCACCTTTAAAAACGATAGTCTCGAACTCACGTCAATCAGTATTGATCGTTTGCAAAAATTTGTTTCTTCTCTTGAACAAAATATTTTAACGTCTATTGATATTTATGGACACGCCAGTCCCGTGGGCTCTAAAAAACATAATAACTACTTGGCAGATAACAGAGCTATTGTGACCAAAAATTACCTAGTCTCTCAGGGTCTTAGTCAGGAACTCATTCAAGTGAAGGGCTTTAGCGATGAAAGGGCTCCAGGTGGAGATTTTACGGACTTTGAGCTTAAGATGGATGCTTGGCGAAGAGCAGAACTCATTTGTCATTATAAGAAATAAAAAAAAGTAAATAAAAATTTTTATTTTTTCAATAATATTTCAAAAAAAGCTTGATTAAATACAAAAGAAGTAGTAACTTCGCGTCTCGAATTAAAAAATCTGGAGTAAAAAGATGAAAGCTAATCGTCTGAGAATTAAAATGCGCGCTTATGATCACAGTATACTTGATACGTCTGTACAAGAAATTGTGCAAACTGCACGTAATACAGGCGCTAAAATCGCAGGCCCGATTCCTCTTCCAACAGAAATTAATAGATTCACAGTTCTTCGTTCACCACATATTGACAAGAAATCTCGTGAACAATTCGAAATGAGAACACATAAAAGAATGATTGATATAATTGACCCTACCCAACAAACCATTGACATGCTCATGAAACTTGATTTATCAGCAGGTGTTGACGTAGAAATCAAATATTAGTAGATAGGTTTAATTTTTAAAATTATAACCATGAATGCATCCCTGTGGTCAGGGTGATGCTGTGGAGGAAAAAATGTCTGAACAAAATGTAAAGACAGTAGAAAAGAGTTCTGCTGTTAAGTCTCTCAAAAAACCAACTAAAACCCCAAACGGTGAAGTATCATTGAATGTGTATTACGGCGTTAAAGCTGGTATGACACGTATCTTCAATGAGCAAGGTCAAAACATTCCGGTAACGGTTATTAAGCTTGTTCCCAATGTTATCGCGCAAGTGAAGACATTGAAAAACGATGGCTACGAAGCTTATAAAGTTGCTTACAATGCCAAAAAAATTAAAACCGTAACCAATGCTGATTTAGGGCAAAGTCAATTTCAAGTTGCTCCAACTCTTGGGTTTGATAATTTTAGCGAAGTAAAGTGTGCTGTTAATCCTGAAGATTTAGGGAAAACAGTTTCTCTTGATGCCTTCGAGCCAGATTCTTATATTGATGTTTCTGGCGTAACGAAAGGTAAAGGCTTCCAAGGGGTTATTAAGCGTCACCATTTTGCTGGTGGACCTGGAGCGCACGGATCAACATTCCATAGAACAACAGGATCAATTGGTAACAGAGCAACTCCAGGACGCGTTTTCAAAAACAAGAAAATGCCAGGTCATATGGGTGATATCAATGTGACAATGCAAAATTTAAAAGTTGTAGCTGTGAATAAAGAGCAAGGATATATGCTGATTAAAGGCTCTATTCCTGGTCATAAAAATAGCTTCGTTAAAATATCAAAAGCGTTGAAAAAGGCTTAGGAGTAAACAATGTCAGATATAGCGGTATTAAATTCAAAATTTGTAAAAAGTGGAAATATTCAAGCTCCCTTTTCTCTTGACGCGGACATTATTAATGTCAACGTTGTTCACCAAGTTGTTAAAGCAACTTTGGCAGGAAAAAGACAAGGAACAGCTTGTACAAAAACTAAAGGTAAAGTAAGTGGAGGGGGAGCAAAACCTTTCAAGCAAAAAGGTACTGGACGTGCTCGTCAAGGATCTAGTCGCTCTATCTTAATGCCAGGTGGGGGAACTGCATTCGGTCCAACACCAAGAGATTACACTCAAAAAGTAAACAAGAAAATGATGAATAATGCGATCAGATCAGTGATTGCGGATAAGTTCCAAGCTGGGAAATTAACTGTTGTTGATACAATTGAAAGCACTGGAAAAACAAAAGAAATTTTTAAAACACTTACAGAGAAAAATCTTTTGCCAGCTTTAATTGTAACGAAAAGCAGAGATTCAAAAGCTCTTATGGCAGTGAGAAATCTTCAATGGGGATCAGGAATTCCAGTTGAACTTTTCAGTGTTTATGAAGCAATTAAGTTTGAAAATTTAATAATTGAAAAAGAAGCTCTAGAAGCTCTCTTCCAAAGATTGGGGTAATTATGCAAGCGCATGAAATAATTGTAAAACCACTTATGACTGAAAAAGTTTCATCTCTTACTGAGACTGCAAATATTTACGGTTTTGAAGTAAACAAAAAAGCAAATAAATATCAAATTAAAAGTGCTGTTGAGTATTTATTTGATGTAAAAGTAACCAAAGTAAGAACTGTGATTACTGCTGGAAAAACCAGAAGAGCAGGAAAGCACAATACTAAAAGTAACTCTTGGAAAAAAGCTTATGTAGAAGTTCAAGAGGGACAAAAAATAGAGTTTTTTAAAAATATTTAGTTAGGGGAAAGATATGACTAGCATAGTTAGAAAATTTAAACCGACTTCGCCCTCTCTAAGAGAGAAAGCGGTACTTACCAGTAAGGGTCTTAGTCAGGGTAACAACCCTCTAAAATCTTTAACTTCTTCAAAGACTAGATCTTCAGGAAGAAACGTTCATGGACGTATTACAGTAAGAAGAAGAGGCGGCGGTCACAAAAGAAAATTGCGTGAAATTGATTTCAAAAGAAATAAATTAGAAATCCCAGCAGTGGTTCAAACAATCGAGTATGATCCGAACAGAACATGTAATATTGCTCTAGTGGCTTACAAAGATGGTGAGAAAAAATATATCATCGCTCCAGTGGGCTTGAATGTGGGAGATGTGGTTATATCTTCTGATTCAGCGGATATTAAAGTTGGAAATTCAAAACAACTTAAAGATATTCCAGTTGGAACTTTGATTCATAACGTAGAGCTTTATCCAAAGGCAGGGGGCCAGATGGCTCGTACGGCGGGATCTTACGCTCAACTTATGGCGAAAGAAGGTGTTGATGCACTTTTAAGACTTCCATCAGGTGAACTAAGAAAAGTAAAATCTGATTGTCGCGCGACTATTGGTCAAGTGGGTAATCAAGAAAGAGAACAAATCAATAAAGGTAAAGCAGGAACAAACCGTCACTTAGGTCATAGACCAAAAGTGAGAGGGGTTGTTATGAACCCAGTTGATCACCCACACGGAGGGGGAGAAGGTAGAACCAGCGGTGGACGCCATCCAGTGTCTCCATGGGGTACTCCAACTAAGGGTTACAAAACAAGACATAATAAGAGAACTGATCGCTTCATAGTTAAGCGCAGAAATAAAAAGTAAGTGAGGATTAAATGGCTAGATCAATAAAGAAAGGTCCATTTTTAGATTTAGGTTTAGAAAGACACATCAACCGAGCTAAAGCTGAGGGAACTGCGAATAAAGTTATTAAAACTTGGTCGCGAAGATCAATGATCACTCCTGATTTTATTGGCTTAACTTTTGCGGTACATAATGGGAAAAAATTTGTTCCTGTTTATATCACAGATAATATGGTGGGACATAAATTAGGTGAATTTTCAGTAACGCGCACTTACTTCGGTCACGGTGCGGATAAAAAGAAAAAATAAGGTAGGAAAAGATGTCTATCACAGTAAAAAATAATTATGTAAAAAAATCAGCTCGCAAAGTAAGACTTGTGGCTAATCTTGTGAGAAATAAGCCCGTTAGCCACGCGCTTAAAACTCTTAGATTTTGTGAAAAACAAGAAATTGCGATTTACCTAACTAAGCTTATTAATTCAGGTTTAGATATTGCGAGTAAAAACTCCTCTATCAATCTTGATAAATTGGTTGTGAATACTATTACCGTTGACGAGGGCCCTACGATGAAACGTATTATGCCACGCGCTCAAGGTCGTGCATTTAAAATTAATAAAAGAACAAGTTACGTAACAGTAAATTTAAAGGAAGCATAAGATGGGACAAAAAGTACACCCTTACGGTTTTAGATTAGGCTACATCAAAGGATGGCATTCTAATTGGTATGCAAATAACGAAACATATAAAAAGACATTGGTTGAAGATTTAAGAATTCGTCAATATGTTGAAAAAAATATGAAGCAAGCTGGAATTGCTAAAACAGAAATTTCAAGAACCTCAGATCAAACTAAGGTGACTGTTTATTCTGCGAAACCAGGTGTGGCAATCGGTAAAGGTGGAGCAGGAATTGATAAGATCAGATTAGATCTTAAAAAAATCTGTAACTCTCAAGTTATCTTTAATATTGCTGAAGTAAAGAGACCAGATGCGGAAGCGAAACTTATTGCTGAAAATATCGCAGCACAACTTGAAAAAAGGGTTGCATTTAGAAGAGCGATGAAGAAAGTGATGACATCTGCTTTCAGATCAGGTGTTAAAGGGATCAAGGTAAAATGTTCGGGAAGACTTGGTGGAGCTGAAATGGCTCGTACTGAGGGATATGCTGAAAGAAAAGTTCCTCTTCATACTTTGAGAGCGGATATCGATTATGCGACAGCAGAAGCGAACACCACTTTCGGAATTATTGGAGTGAAAGTTTGGGTTTATAAAGGTGAGATTTACAAGTAAGAAGTAAAGGAAAAATTATATGTTAAGTCCAAAAAAAGTAAGACATAGAAAAGTACAAAAAGGCAGAATGAAGGGCGTTGCTAGCCGTGGTAACACTGTTACTTACGGTGACTTCGGTCTTCAAGCGACAACTTGTGGCTTTATTAGCGCAAGACAAATTGAAGCTGCCCGTATTGCAATTTCACGTAAAACAAAACGTGGTGGTAAAGTCTTTATTAAGATTTTCCCTGATAAGCCCCTAACAAAAAAACCAGCGGAAGTCAGAATGGGTAAAGGATCGGGATCTATCGATAGATGGGTTGCGGTAGTAAAACCAGGAAGAGTTTTGTTTGAAGTGGGTGGCTTAGATAAGGAAATTAGCTTTGAAGCATTAAATCTTGCTAAGTATAAATTACCAGTTAAAACAAAAATTATATCAAAAACAGTAGAATCTGCTATAACAGCTGAAACTACAGCAACTAAAGAGTAACGAGGCATTTATGTTAAAGGTAACAGATATTAAAACAATGAGCGCTGAAGAAAAAGCTTTAAAAATTAAAGCTCTTCGCAAAGAACTTTTTGATGTGAAGTTAGAAAAAGCAACTACTTCTGTTGAAAAACCGCATCGCGAAAAACAAATTAAAAAAGATATTGCCCGCATTTTAACTGTGGCTAATCAAAAAGAATAGGTGTGAATATGACTACTGAATCAGTAAAACATTTTAAAAGAAAATTAAACGGTGTTGTTGTCAGCGATAAATCTGAAAAGACAATTGTTGTAAAAGTAGAAAGAAGATTAAAGCATCCTATTTACAGCAAATACGTAACAAAAAGTAAGAAATACCATGCTCATGACGAGCAAAGCACAGCGAAAGAAGGCGATTTAGTGACAATCATTGAATCACGTCCACACTCTAAGCTAAAAAAATGGGAACTTCTTTCAGTAAATAAATAAAAAAAGAAAAAGTTTAGGAGAATTATATGATCCAAATGCAGACAAGACTCGATGTAGCAGATAACTCAGGCGCCAAACAAGTTACTTGTGTAAAAGTACTAGGTGGCTCTAAGCGCATGATCGCAGGCGTTGGCGACATTATTGTTGTGGCAGTGAAAGAAGCTGTTCATGGTGGTAAAGTGAAAAAAGGTGAAGTTAAAAAAGCAGTTATCGTAAGAACGGCTTCAGCGATTAGAAGAGAAGATGGTTCATACATTAATTTCGATAACAACTCTTGCGTTATTATCAATGCACAAAATGAGCCAGTAGGAACACGTATTTTTGGGCCTGTTGCTCGCGAACTTAGAAATAAAAATTTTACAAAAATTTGTTCACTAGCACCTGAAGTTTTATAAGAGGAATATATGCAAAAATTAAGAATAGATGATGAAGTAATTGTGATCGCAGGAAAAGACAAAGGCAAAAAAGGTAAATTAAAAAAGATTTACGCAAAAAGAAATGTTGTTGTCGTTGAAGGCGTAAACATCAATAAAAAAGCGATTAAACCAACTCAAGAAAATCCAAATGGTGGACACCTTGAATTTGAAAAGCCAATTGATGTCAGCAATATCGCACTAGTGAGCCCAAAAACAGGGAAAGCAACACGAGTGAAGATTGAAGAAAAAGACGGTAAGAAAGTAAGAGTCGCAGTAAAATGCGGAACGGTAATTAAATAAGCATAACTAAGGCAGTGACTTAGTAGGAGTAAAAATGGCTACAAGATTAAAAGAAAAATACAACAGTGAAATTAAAGATCAAATGGTAAAAAAGTTTGGTTATAAAAATGTTCATCAAGTTCCTAAATTGGAAAAAATCGTAGTGACTTCAATGTCTCGCGATGTTGTACAAAATAGTAAATTAGCTGAAAAAATCGTAGAAGAATTGGGACTGATTACAGGTCAGAAACCAGTTGTTTCTCGTGCTAAAAAATCAATTGCAACTTTTAAAATTCGTGAAGACCAAGCTCTTGGAGCAACTGTAACTCTTCGCGGAGCGACGATGTATGAATTCGTTGATAGACTTATTAATTTTTCTTTACCGCGCGTAAAAGACTTTCGTGGCCTTAAAGCGACAGGTTTTGACGGAAAAGGAAATTATACATTAGGTTTAAAAGAGCAAATTATTTTCCCTGAAATCAATTACGATAAAATTGATAAAATCAGAGGGATGGGAATTTGTTTCGTAACAACAGCAACTACAAATGAAGAAGGAAGAGAATTACTCACACTTATGGGTATGCCTTTCTTTGACAAGACTAAAAAATAAGAGGGAACTTCTATGGCTAAACTGAGCACTGTTATT
>CAYQEW010000041.1:0-12537 GCA_964416605.1 uncultured Bacteriovoracaceae bacterium
CAGCCATTAGAACCACTTGCCATATGCCAAGTGCCCGTTGAGGTAAAAATACGGGAAGGATTCACATCAGTATCAGTGGCTGAAGTTTGATAGCGTATCGAAGTATCCGTCGAAGCAGCGTTATTATTTCCATAATAACTTGCTCCCGCTAAAAAACCTAAATCCACAATCAATGTGGGAGTCGATTGTGTAATACTGGCTAATGGCACAGGCACCCAGGCACCTGCTCCCAATTTGACTTCTAAACTTCCTGGCACCAAAGTCATGGTACTCAGTCCGCCATAATTATCCCTATACTGTGAGGTTGACCAGATCGCTGGATTAGAGCCTGGAACCGCCAATTGATTGAGAAACACTAAATGATTTCCTTCTCCATTCAGTCTATCTTGAAGCCCATTTAAATTGACATCAGGTAAACCCGCCTCAATGAGAGGTCCATTAGCTCCAGGATAAACGGTTTCAGAAGGATTCGGTGAAACGTTGTAGACCTGCACTGCGCCGGCTCCTGGATCAGTTGAGATGTACATCGTCGAAATATCATTGCCCGAAACAGGACAAGTGGGACTAATAAAATTATAAGAATAACTTGCATTATTATTAATCGTACTTCCTCCCGCACAGGGATTGGTGCTGACGGTATAATTAATATCAAAAACTAAAGGTGAAAAGGATGAACCAATCAAAGCTTTAGGGATGCTCCACTGAATCTCTTCTCCTGGAGAGCAAAGGGCGTCATTTCCATCGGTGTCTGGATTGTTACAAACATAAGTTGTTCCCACGGGCGCAGAAACCGCAAAAGAAGACATATACGTAGCACTCGGCAAACGATCGCGCACAATAACTGGATCACTTTGCAGCTGACTCACGTTGGGCGCAATTGCTGGTGGAACAATAGGATCAAGTTTTAACTGCCAATTCCCACTTTGCCCTAAATTTTTGCGCACATAAGGAGGAGCCTTCGGAAGCTTGGTAAACGTAAAAGGAGCACTTGGCGTGGAAGTTCCCCTCGAACCTAATTGAATAGGCACAGTGTAGGGATTGCCACACGCATCTGTGTAATTCGTGCGATTGATACTGACCGTTGAGTTAATCGAAGTTAAAGGACAGGTGAATGGAACGGCGACATCAAATTCTAAATTCTCGGTTGTGCCATTAAGGATTCTTGGATTGTTATAAGTAAAAACGGCGTTATTGCCGACTTGAGTGTAAGTCCAATCGGGGTCCACTCCACTAATAATAAAAGGAGCAGGAATCTCAATTTGAATTTCAACTCCCGCAGCGTCTCCTAACCCAGTATTATTAATCGGAACCACAATATGGTTCACGGAACCGTCATTCGGAGCCACGATATTAATCGCAGAATAGTTTAAAAGAGGTGTATTAAAATTAAGAGCAATAGAGCCCAGGGTATCGTGCACTTGAGTGGCAGTTCTCTCGGTCGTTGTCACTTTATTGCTAATCAGATCACAGCCTGTCACCGTCGCCTGTACTGCTGCCTCAAAACATTCTCCCGGTGCAAGATAGGGAAGTGTCAAGACAGGCATGGCTCCCGTCGCCACAGGAGTGGCTGGAGCGGTTTGCGCCATAGAAGTAATCTGGAGCGAATTGCCTGGATTGGGATTAATTAAGGATTCATCGAGCACCACATCAAAGAGTCCTCCGAGACCAGTGTTACAAACCACGATGTCCCAACTAGCCGTTGCTCCCACGGCTTTGACCTGAATCACTGGATCAATATCAATACGCGAAGCCCCTGCGGACACAAGAATATTTTGAATAGCTCTCGTCACGCCAACAAAAGCTCCACCATCAGTATTCGCATAATCGTAACCTGGACGAACCCCGTAGGTACCACTCACTAAAGTGCTATCAGCATAAAGTCCGTACTGCACATCAAGGGCACAATCCACGGGCAGATCAAAACTAATTGGAACGAGTGAAATTTCGATAGTGCTGCCAACTTGATTAAAACTTCCTGAAACACCTCCCAGTGGGCATCCTGCTCCGATTAAAGAAACAGAGCCTGTACCTGAAACATAATGAAAACCAGCAGGCAAAAGAATAGAGGGAGTAAAATCATAAGCAATATTAGGAGAAGCGGCAGTGTTGGTAAAACGAGCTGTAAAAGTATCTCCAGTTAAAGTAGTCACTTCCGCGAGACCGTTCCAAACGCCGCCAATGTCCATGTAAGTTCTTGTCACATCCGCAGGGCTAAATGTTGAGGAGGTAGTTATCGTAGGGACTGCATTGGCAAAAAAAGCAAAAAGAATTAGCCAACTTGCAATAAGAAAATGTTTCATCTTTAATCCTTCAAAGATTTATTTTATTTTAACAATTTTCTCAAGAGGGATTTAAGTAGTCAAATATATAGAGAATAAATATACTGGAGCAAATAACTATGAAAACAATACTTTACCATTATGTTCACTGTCCTTTTTGTCTTCGAGTGCGCTTCGCCCTCGGATACCTCGAATTAGACTATGTTTCAAAAGTTTTACCTTATTCTGACGAAAAAACTCCAGTTGAACTGGCTGGTGAAAAAATGCTCCCCATTCTTTCTTGGAAAGGTATGGCTCACAATGAAAGTTTAGATATTATCAAACTCATTGATGAAGACAATAAGCTCAACTGGTCTCTCGTAAACAATGATCTTGAGATTCTTCTGAGCAAATTAGGAAAAAATATTCACAGCCTTGCCATGCCTTACTGGATTTACACTCCAGAATTTAGCGAAAAAGATCGTCTGTATTTTCAGAAGAAAAAAGAAGTGTCGAGGGGACCCTTTAAAAAACTGGTCAAAGATCAAAATATTTTTTTAGAAGGTTTAGGAATTACCTTAAATGAGCTTGAAAAAAATCTCAAACCATTTTATCAGAGTGAATTTTTAACCCTTGCCGATATCATGATTGCTTCGCATCTTTGGGGACTTTATATTGTTCCTGAATTTCAATTCTCGCCAGCTCTTCACAACTATCTCCAGACAATTAAAAAAATATGTTATTTTAATTACCATCAAGATTATCTTTAACTTTTTATAAAAAACCAATTACACCCAAAAACTTTATTAATTGTTTTTCTCGCAGGAACGAGAGCGTCATAAGCTTTATTCATTTTATTAAAAAGAGAAAAAGGTAAATTTTTTAAATCAAAATAAGGTGTTTTGACATACAAACTATTAAACGGTGGAATTGCTTTTTCCGAAATTTCTTTTGTTGTTAAAACATTCGTTGTCCCTAAAATTTTATTTTTTAAATAATTGGAAAATCTATCAATGAAAAAACTTTTTTCACTAAATATTTTTTTTGATTTTATAAATTGACCATTGGCATCTTCTTCATAGCTAAAAATTTCCTGACCAGCATTTATTGATTGTGCCAAAAAACTAATCTTTTTATTTTTAAAAGAAACACTTTCATGAAGAAATTTAAAATCAATCGACTCTGGTGGTAAAGGAATTCTTTTTTGCTGAATAATCTTACCTGATTGTAAATCAATATCGACTTGGGCAAAGGCACTGCCACTTTCACTACTTACCATGCCATAAAAAATAAGTGTCTTATTATCTACAATATATTCCAATGATGACTTTTTAAGCAACAAGGCTAAGTCACTTGAAGGATTTTGAATGTCTAATATTGAATGGTCATTTAAGTTAATAATTCGGTTTTCTAAAACAATAATTTTACTTCTATTGTATTGTTTCATCGTCCCTATAAATAAATTGTTTTCAGTGAAAAATTTTGTCAATTCTTCTGAAACTATTTTTCCGTTATTCGGAGTGTAAGAATACACTTTTCTATCTTCCAATAGATGCAATTTATTATTGAGAAAAAACACATTGTTTTCAATATCAATATTTAAAACAGCATCAATTAAGTCTGTTTTCTTATTTACATAATAAAGACTGCGTTGCGTTCCCGGACTATTTTTTGAAATCGAGATCACTTCAGTTATTAAATAATCATCCAGTATCATAACTTTGGGATCATATATAATAAATCGATCATCTTTAACTATTTCTATATTTTTTTTATTATCATTAAGCGATAAATATAACCCTGATGATTTGAGAAAAAGAGTTGCTTTCTCATCGTGATAATAAATATTATCCACTAATTCATTTTTCATCACTCGCTTTTGATTAACCGGGGTGTAAATAAAGGATAAATCTATATCTTGGTCTATCACTCGTGAATATTTCCTTAAATGTTCCCATGTATTTTGAAAGGAAATATTTTTTTGATTGAGAGCATAAGCTGATCCAAGTAAGCTATTGACTTCATCAACCGATCTTCCAAGCACATAATAATCATTTTTGTTTTTTATTCGTAAAATTTCGTAGGGGTCTCGACCATTAAAAGTAGCGCTCAATTGATAGATTTCATTAAGGAGCGTCACGGCTTTGATTGTTGCAACGGATGAATTTTCAACTTTACTGACAAGATAATAAGAAAGCCAAAAATAATAGGGTTTTCCAACTAACAAATTTTGGTCTTCAATGGCTCTTGGATAAGAAAATAATTTATGATGACTTTGCCACTGAATTTTATCAAGTACACTTATTCCTGAAGCAATATAAGACATTGCATAGAGTGATGTTTTAAATGCTGATTGATTGATATCTTTTTCCATTCCTAATAACATTGCCGCAAAAGCAGATGAAGCCCATGCCGCTCCTCTCTGAGCATAAAGCCCCATTAACGTTGTTAATATTTTTTTTGCTTGCTTGGGTGAGTAATTGTATTGAGTTAATTTTTTTAAAAAGACCTCATCAATATGGAGGCTTTCTTCATTTTTGTTGAGAGGGTTACGAATATAGTAATCAATTTCCAAAGCTACTTCGCTTAAAACCTTTGCTATTCGCTCATCATTCAAAATGAGGACATCGTTAATGTTAATAAAAACTCCTCCCATCTCGTGTTTATTAAGGCTTTGCAGAATGGTATTAAAATCATTCATTGCTTTAAGATTAAAAGGATAGTTAACAAAACTTAAAGAATAATTAAGCCATTTATTTTTAAAATCCACCGCCGATTTTTCATCATACAAATCCTTTTCTTGGAGGTCGATAATTTTAAGCTTTTGATTTAATGATTGCCGTAAAAGAGAAAGAACATTTACAGATTCTTTTTGAGAAGCTGAGAATGCATTCATTTGTGCATCTAATATAGCCTTCGCAAGACCTGCATCTGAATGGCGTAAATGCATAAAAGCAGAGTACAGATTCATATTTTGGGGATCAGAAAAGCTCTGGATAGAAGAAATTATTTCTTGAAGAGACTTTCCAGTAAAACCAAACTCTACTCTCATTGCTTCCAGAATAGACTCATCTTCCATTTTTTTAAATTGCTCTAGCTCTATATTTTGCGCAAAAATGGCAAAAGAAATAAAACCCAAAAACAATACTTTAAACATAAAAAATAGAATATACATGTAAAAAAATTAAAACAACTCGCTTGAGAACAGGCATGTAAATTTTTCAAAACACTCGCATGGGCCCTATTCAAAAATTATATTCGCGATACTATTAATTCATGAAAAAAATATTTTATCTCTGTCTTCTTTTTATTGTTTCAAATAATCTTTGGGCTAAGAGCATTTCTCTCTCTCTGCGAGAAGATAAAGTTTATTCAAGTATAAAAAAACAAAATAAACTTGAGCATCAACTTAAGTTAAGTCTCATTGAAGCCTGTGAAAAAATTCACCAAGGTACTCTCAGTATTGATAAAATTACTGTTTCTTATATCGAGGGAAGCTCCTTGTCGAACATTCCCTTTGCAACAGATATTGATGATGAAGTCGAGCCCAGCGCCACTATTGTAAGTGGTGAATGCCAAGTTAAAACTTAGAAGGCTGAATAAATTTTTCGCGAATATGTCTAAAATAAGAACGATCTCTGTTTTTAATAAAATGAATTTTTTTATCTTGTGCCAAACTAATTCGCACCTCATCATTTTTAAAAAACTCAAATGTTTCCTGGCCATCAAGCGTGAGAATCACAGATTGTTCCTCAGAAACTAACTTGATTTTTAAATCGAGATTATCAGGAACAACTATCGGACGATGAGTGAGACTGTGAGGATTAATCGGAGTCAGAATAAGTGCATTCACTCTTGGATGAACAATGGGGCCTCCAGCAGCAAGAGAATAAGCCGTTGATCCAGTAGTCGTAGAAACAATTAACCCATCTCCAGAAAGATTAAAAATACTATCCTCAAAAGAATAAACTCCCAAAGAAAACATACGTGCAATGCCCAACTTACTAATAACCGCATCATTGAAAAAATAGGATTTAAAAATACTTTGATTGTTTCGCAAAACTTCAATCGCAAAAAGAGGTTTTTGAATAAGCGTATAGTGGCCCAAAATAATTTTTTCTAAATTGGTAAAGAGTTCTGATTGATGAAACTGAGTGATAAATCCCATGTTTCCTTTATTGACACCTAAAATAGGAATATCTGTTTTCATGGAGCGACAAAGTCCAATCAATGTGCCATCACCTCCCAAGGAAATGATAAGATCAGAGGTGGTTGCTCCATCATCGTAAAGAAACGCTTTTATCCCTCGACTGCCAAGCCATTGCATTAAATTATTCAAAAGATTTGCGATCTCTTCGTTGTGGTTGGGTCTAAGTTTAATAGCAACAGAACTAATTTTTTTCATTTTTATTTCTCATAATTATTTCAAGAGCCTCGTCAATACTGCCAAAAGGTTTTCTTAAGAGAGGGCAATTATAGGAAGCTACTTTTTTAAGTATACTATCAGAACAATACGCTGTCATAATAACAAAATATTCCATTATACCCTGTGGAGTATATTTTTTTCGCACTTCTTCAATAACATCAAAACCCGTTATATCTAAAAGCATTATATCACAAACAATTTTATCAAACTGATGATTTAGGATAAGCCCAATAGCCTCATGTCCACTTCCCGTCGTTGTGACAGTTGCCCCCTTTTTTTCTAAAAGAATTTTAAGAGATTTCTGAACAAGTATTTCATCCTCAACAATCAAAATATTCATCGCTGAAAGCTCACTTGAAAATGAGCACCATTTTTTTTCTTAATATATTTTAATTCACCTTTCATGTTTTTTAAAAAATTTTTACTAATACTAAGACCTAACCCTGTGCCTTTTTGCTTCGTGGTATAAAAGGGCTTGAAAAGATTTTGAATAATATCTTTGGGCACTCCAGGCCCATTGTCACTAAAATAAAGCTCAATAGAATTTTCATGAATTAACTCTTTAATTTCTATCTTAGGTGCTTTTTGTCCTTCAAGTGCTTGAGCACTGTTAATAATTAAATTAAAAAAAACTTGCACTAAAAAATTTTTATTTCCAACAATATGAGAATCATTATTGCTTATTTCATGGCATACTATCTGAATGCCTTTAGTTTCACTTTTAGCCAGAGACAATGCTTCCGAAATACACTCATGAAAATTAATCTGCTGATTAACATTATCTAAATACATTGCCGAAAAAGACTGAAGAACAAACTCGCAATGATTTGCAGCAGTCAAAACATTTTCAATAAAATAGGATTGCTCTAAATCTTGCGTTGTATTTTTTAAAATCTCAGAAGAAAGTTTAATGCCAAATAAAGGATTCACGAGTTCATGTCTTAGAGTGTCTAAAAGCTCTCCGAGTAATTTAATTCGTTCATGATGAAAAGCTTGACCCAAATCGCCTTGGTCTCTTGGTGCATAAACACTCATTTCAATATCACTTAAATTTTCAGAAAAAATAAGTTCTCGATCTTTTCCTGTCATTTTCTTATTACCTAGAACCAACATTTGATCAAGTGTTTGCGCCGTCACATAATAAGGATATTCATTAAAAAATTGTTCTAAAATATTTTTTTCAAAATTGCCTTTGTTTTTTTTTATAATATGAGCAACCGTGTCATGAATCATTTCTGCAATTTTCTTAATATATTTTATTTCATCGCTTTCATGAGGAAGAAACTCATTACGAGACAGAATAAGTATGGCTTTAAAATTTTCCTCTACGATGACTTCTGCTAAAAATGATCCTAAAAAATCAAGTTCATAAAAACTTTTAGCACTTACTGTAAATAATTTTTTGCGACTTTTTTTTATAATTTGAAAATAATTATCAAACTGAGTACTAGTCATAATCACGCCACTTGAAAAAACCGTGGCATTTTTATCTCCTTTTTTATGGAGAATTAAAGAAAGATGATCGTAACCCGTATATTTCTTCAACCAACTAATCAGATCCTCAAAAGAAGAAGGATCTAATTTTTGCTTGTTATATTCTTTGATTTCTTTTTTAAACTGAGTGCAAAATTGATTCTCTATTTTATCAAAAAGAGTTTGCGTTTTAAGTGCTAAGGAGTGATCATTATTTTTTAACAATAAATTTTTTCCAAACTATTAAAATATTTTTAAATTCGTCACTTATTCCATTATCTCTAAAAGACTCCACCGCTACCAAACTCATTCTGATTTTTTCTTTATAATCTTTTTTAGTTATTAACTTCTTGTCTAAAACAACTAAGGAGATAAATTGATCAAAAAGATCCAACATAATCAAAGAATCATCTGTGTCTTGCATCAAATGCAATTGATTTAACATTTCATCTCTTTTATTTGATAAGATTATTTCCATATATACAACTCCCCTATATACTAATCATTATAACGAAATATGTAAAAAATTAAAGCAATGGGCATTTATGATCCTTTCTAAAAAAATTCTCTTCTTTATCAAAAAGTTTTTTATCTTTTTAGTTCTTGCTTTATTTCCTCTTTTAACCCCCTTGGCAAGCTCGCTAGGAATGACTTATTTACTCTATATTACTTTTTTTATGATTACCTGTTCCCACTGGTATTATCTCGGAAAAGAAATTGATCATCGGTTTCAATTTAACTATCGTTCTAATTCTAGCATTGATAAAGTTTATTACCGAGTATTTTTAGGTCAAATTATTAGTTTTATTTTCTATTCTTTTTTTATCTATTTACCTCAGAAATATTTTTGGATTGGGTATGTCTGTGCTTGGTTAAGCCTCGCTATTATCGTCGCATGGCCCAGCAGAAAAAAAATTATCAATGAGTCTTTCAATATGCAATTATCTGAATTTAAATTTTTAGATTCTTTTGAAAGGCTAACTTTGTTTTTGTGTATTGCTCTTTGTATTCTTTCTTTTCCCACTAAATATCTTGCCCTCATTAACTCTCAGGCTTTTGTTCTTCCTTATAAGCAAAATACTATTTTAAATACTATTTTAAATTTTTACCACACACCCTTTAATTACCCTGCTGTTCAAACAATTAAAATATTCTTCTTTTATTGTTATGGCATTCTTACTACGGTGGTCGGTCTATATTGCTTACTTCGTTATTTCTTTGCTAGACGTCTCTCTTTGCTGGGAGTTTTCTTTTTCTTAACTTCATGGTCCATCTATAAAATTAATCATGATTATTTTTGGATTGCCAATATTTTTACTGCTTTTTCTATCTTGTGGCTTTGGACAAATCTCTGGAACATCAAAAGTAAAACATATCGCACGGGTTTCTTCTTTGGCTTGGTTGGATTTATTGGCGTTTTTCTCCAAACTAAATTTCTATTTATTTATTTAATTTTCTTGGCTCTTCAAGTTCATCTCATGAAAGAAGAAACCAAGTGGTATCGTTTGCAATTTTTTAAATATAATACTTTGGGGATTGTGCTTATTATTTTAAATCTCATCTTTTTTAAATCAATGCCTATTAATAATAGTTCAATGTACGGTATCTTTGATTTCATCGCTCAAAAGAAAATATTATCCTTAGCACTCATTGGTCTCTTTTTTCATATCTTTTTATTTGCAAAAGAAATTAAAAACTATCGAAAAGTACAAAAGATTTATTACATTCTTTTTATGATTCTTTTTATGCTTATTAACTTTATTTTTGAATTGTCATTTGCCTCTTTTTATTTTTTGATAAGCTTTATTATTTTTTACAGTCTTGTTCCAATAGATATTCTGTTTCAAAATATGAACTCCTATCGAAGTAAGAGAAATCTTATCTTTGCCATTTATATTATTATTGCTCTTCTTGATTCAAGAATCGAAGGGCGTATAAAAATGATGTATAAACTTTTTTCTATAACTGATTAAAATCCTTTTTCATTTGACCTTATCTTCATAAGCTTCCTACAATTAATTAAGAGTTATTAATCAAGGAGGCATATGTTAAGTTCTGGTCTCACTAAAAAATTTCTTTTTGATCTTGGTCATTCTTTTCACAATTATTCCAAACCCTACGAATTGCTCGAAGACTCCTCTTGGGTCTATGCAGACGATCATGGCATGCGTGTGCTCACTGGTTTTATTAATGGCAAAATACATGAGTCAGGATGCTTTGCGACAACTATTGATGCCGATGGTTGGATGCAGTTACTCTCGACACAAGAGTAAGAAAGAGCTAAGTTAGGGCTCTATGCATGATTTTTTAGAGCTCATTCAAGAAATTGATTTAATTGTTGAATCTTACCGAAATAAATCCATCGTTTTTGCCTCAACTCGCAAAAGCGATGGCTCGATGGTAACGGATTTTGATCTTCTGCTCTCTGATCGAATGAAAGCTTATTTTCAAAAACATTTTCCCAATCACAATTTTTTTTTCAGAAGAAGACTACAACGAGCTCACTTTTCCCGCCATCATTGTTGATCCTCTCGATGGCACCAATGGTTTTATTGAAAAATCTTACGAGTGCTGTGTTTCTATCGCGATTATGAACACTCCTGATATCAAGGATCCTTCCAATCAAGCTTTTATTTATGACCTCTTTCAGAAAAAACCAGTATTCCCCACTGATGCTATTCTCGTTTCTAAAAACGAGTGGAAAAAAGGATTACATATACAAAGTTCCAAAAATCTTAACTTTTTTCCTTTTGGCAGCATTGCTTTTAAATTAAAGCTGATTGCTGACAATATGGGAGAGGCTGTTATTTCAAGACAACCCAAAGCGATTTGGGATATTGCAGCAGGAACCATTTTAACTTATCGCCAAGGCATTCGCTTTACGGCAAATGGTCAAGAACTTACTCAGCTTGATCAAATTTATTATGAGCCTAATCTTGTTTGGGCACGCGATGATTTTCGTGAAAAAAATCAGGAAATTTTATGACATTTAAAGTGAAAGATCATTATTTTAAAAAAGCGAAAGAAGAAAATTATTTTGCTCGCAGCGTTTATAAGCTTAAAGAAATCGATGAGAAATATCATATTTTTCACAAAAACCAATTTGTGCTTGATCTAGGATACCATCCTGGTTCTTGGTCTCAGTATGCTTTAGAAAAAATTGGCAGCAAAGGAAAAGTCGTTGGTGTCGATATTAAAGAAGTTAACACGAAATTTGAAGAATCCTCCAATATATGGCTGATGCAAAAAGATATTTACGATATTCACTCGTTTAGCGATTTGGGCGTTGATCACCCATTTGACATTATTATGTCCGACATGGCTCCTAACACCACAGGCATGGCGGGAGGCGTTGATCAGTTGCGCAGTCTTGCTCTGGTAGAACATGCCTTTCATTTGACCGATGTACTTCTTAAAAAAAATGGTCACTTTATTGCAAAGGTTTTCGATAGCCAGGACGCTCAAGCGTATTTAAAAACGATCAAAAATAAATTTAAAGAAGTTCGCTTTTTAAAACCCAACTCGACGCGCACTATTAGTCGAGAGTTTTTCGTGATCTGCAAAAATTTTATTTGAGATAATAAATACCTGAGGCATTATCTAAAATCATTTTTTCCGGAATAAGAAAATAACCATCTTTGCATTGATACGGTGGTTTATTGACCCGAATAAGTTCTTCTGCAAAAGAATTGGCTTCAATACTGCGAGAAAGCTTTTTTTTATTTTTGATAAAGCATTGATTTAAACACTCTAGAAAACCTGTCTGGCCCTGCTTCTCGCTACATTCACCTTTTTCTTTCACTGAGCCACAAAGCAATTCTATTTTATTGAGCTCTTCTTTGTATGCCATATCATCATTAGATATTCTTTTATAATGCACCCGTGCTTGCTCACACCCTTGCGCACCATGGCTATCACGCAGAATATAATCGCATCCAATTTTGCCAATGATTGTGGCGGCATGAGAATAATAGGATGAAAAAAATTTTTCGGAGGAAAACAAAATATTATAATAAAAATTATAACCGACTGGAATATTATTTTTTAAAGCACTATCTATTTTATTGCGAGCCTCATCTTTTTTAGCTTGCTCTAAACTTTCATAGTCACCTTTTAGTTTATCCTCAAGAATAACTTCAATGTTTTGTGCACTTATTTTTTCTAAATATTTTTTATTATTTGTCGCTAGACTCTTATACGAGTCTGCCATAGCTTGCAAAGACACTTTGTTGAAATCACTCACAAAAGATTGAGCCGCCATCGCCTCAGAACAATGCTCACAATCAGAAGAAACTGTTTTCTTTTTAAGAAAGCTAAGATCTTCAAGATCCTCACATTTATTGATAGGTAATTCATTTTCTTGTAAAAAACCATTTTGGA
>CAYQEW010000042.1:0-11932 GCA_964416605.1 uncultured Bacteriovoracaceae bacterium
TTTCAACATCAAGCCCCGTGTAATCAGGTGATTTAAGTTCCCCCAACTCCCTTCTAAAACTCAATATTTTTTTCAGCTCTGCTTGCTCCACAATCAACTCTTCAGATAGCTCTCTAAAAAGCGCATCGAGAGGTTCTTCATCCTGCTGCACAGTTCCCCCAGGCAAACTCCAATAGCCTGGATAAAACTTCATGGAAGGCATTCTTTTTTGTAAAATTATTTTATCTTGAAAATAAATAAGGGCACTTACTCCATGTATTGTCATATTTCTTTGTATAACAATTAAAAGAAATAGGCTATTATCTGCTTACATTTTGGAGGTATTTATGGATAGTCAAAACCCTATTGGTATTATGAATTTAGACCATTTTGAATTTACAAGTGATGCAAAAACAACGCCTACTGCAAAATTATTTTCAACTCTTGGTTTTCAAAAAACTCATGAAAATGATACTTCCGCTCTCTATCAACAGGGCCAAATTAGATTTATGATTCACGCTGATCCCAATCAAGAAAGTCATTCCAGACAATATTTTAACAAACATGGAGAAGGTGTCAGCAAAATTTCTTTTCAAGTACAAAATGCGCAGCAGGCTCTTGAGACTGCCGTTAAACGCGGAGCAGTTGAAGTACAAAACATACACACTCAAGAAACAGAACAAGGAATAATCAAAACAGCACAAATAAAAGGTTTTGGAGATGTGCTCAATGAATTTATTGAAAAACCCAATGCAACCTTTAAAAAAGATCTTCAGGAAGTGACAGATCATTCTTTTAATCCCCTTAAGACAAGAGTTTCCAGAGTTGATCATTTCACCAATAACGTGCCTTTTGGTGAAATGGAACATTGGGTAAACTTTTATAAAACTGTTTATGGTTTTAAAGAAACTCGTTACTTCGATATCAAAGGATTAAAAACAGGATTGCAATCAAAAGTCGTTCAGCTTGCCAATAACCAAGTTATTATTCCTATCAATGAGCCAGAAGTGCCAAATGGCAAATCTCAAATTCAAGAATTTTTAGATACCCATAAAGGTGCTGGTGTTCAGCATATTGCCCTTATGACCCCTGATATTATTTCAACGGTAACAGAACTCAGAGAAAGAAATATGAAGTTTCTGAATGTGCCCAATACCTATTATCAAGATATCTCTAAACGTCCCTTTAAGGTTGAAGAAGCCATTGAAGACTTACAAAAAATTAATCTTCTCGCGGATGGTGATGAAACAGGTTACTTGCTGCAAATTTTTTCTGAAACCTATGTAGGCCCCCTATTTTTTGAGTATATTCAAAGAAAAAATCATTGGGGTTTTGGCGAAGGAAATTTTCAAGCACTCTTTGATTCTATCGAGAGAGACCAAATGGAGCGAGGATACTTATAATATCATGAAAGAAATTCATCTTTATATTAATGGGCAGTTTAAAGCTGCCTCCAATAAGCAAACTTTTGATTCCATTAATCCTGCGAATCAAGAGCTTATTGCAAAATGTGCTTTACCATCACCAGAAGATATTGCTTTTGCAGTACAAGTCGCTGAAAATAGTTTTAAACACTGGAGCCAAACGTCACCCAATGAGCGAGCAAATTGGTTAGAAAAAATTGCTGATAAAATGCAAGAGCGTTTTGATGACTTTGCTTATTTTGAAATGATCGACTCTGGGGCAACTATCAAAAAAGCACGAGTCGATATTGTATCTTCTATTAAAACGCTTCGCATTCACGCAGAAATGACACGACATTTTATTTTTGAAAGCAAAAGTACAAAAGCAAGTCATGATGGCATCTCCCAAAATTATTTAAGAAAAATTCCTATTGGGGTGTGCGCTCTTATTACGCCCTGGAATTTCCCCCTCAAAATGGTGGTGCGAAAACTTGCTCCTGCTCTGAGCGCAGGATGCAGTGTTGTGTTGAAATCAGCCCAAGAAACACCTATAACCGCTTTTCTACTTGCCGAAATTATGCATGACATTGGTTTTCCTCAAGGTGTTTTTAATCTTATAACCGGCGGAGCGAAAGAAGGAAAAGAACTTTTAAGTCACACCGCTATTCGCAAAATTTCTTTTACTGGTTCAACGATTGTTGGTAAAGAAATTATGCAAAATGCCTCTTCTAAGTTACAAAAACTTTCTTTAGAGCTTGGTGGTAAATCTGCCAGTATTATTCTTGAAGATGCTGATCTTGAGATCGCGAGCCTTGGGGTTCTTTATGGTTTTCTCTTTCATTCGGGTCAATCCTGTAGTTCTGGAACTCGAATTCTTATTCAAAAAAATATTTACCACAAATTTGTTGATCTCCTGCTGCAAAATATCAAAAAAATATCTGTTGGACTGCCACACTTAGAAAGCTCTGGTTATGGGCCCGTGATTAGCGAAAAACAATTTAATCGCATCATGGCCTATATCAATCAGGCGCAAAAAAATGGCTTGCAGATTCTTTGCGGTGGAAAAAGACTTGAGGAAGGTGAAATGAGTAAGGGGTTTTATATCGCACCGACTCTTATTGAAGCAGGTGAGATGGACACTATTTTTCAAGAAGAAGTCTTTGGCCCCGTTGCGGTACTCTGCTCTTTTGAAAACATCAATGATGCTATTTCGCTTGCCAATAATTCTCATTACGGTTTAGCAGGTTCAATATGGACAAAAAATATATCCCTTGGCATGAAACTCGCCTCACAAATTGAAACTGGAACTGTTTGGATAAATGATTACCACGCTCTTTCAGACTATATGCCCTTTGGTGGCTTTAAAGAAAGTGGAATCGGTCGTGAAATGGGCGAAGAAGGAATTGATGCCTTTTTAGAATCTCAGCATCTTTGTGTCTGTGAAATGAGCGATGAAGAAAAAATTAAAAAATATTCTTTTCTCATGAAACCATGAGTGCAATCTTTTCCCTTTTAAAATAAAAAATTTTGTGATGAAATAATATATAAACAGAAATACTAAGAATAAAAAATAACCGTAACCATCACCATTCTTAGTATTTCTGTTTAATTCTGATTCTAATGATTTTCTGAAATAAAACTTAACGCTGAATACAAATCAACAATCCCTGCCCCGTTCATTTTATCAACGAAAGCATTTCTAGGACTCACTGTCGCCACTAAAGCATCTCTAATTCCAACTCCAGAAAGATTGGGATAACGACTCATTATCTCGGCAACAACTCCACTGACAACTGGTGTGGCCATCGAGGTGCCCGACAAATTCCCATATTTCCCACCTGGAAGAGTAGAAAAAATATCTGAACCAGGTGCCGCAAATTCGACTGTCTTTGCGCCAATATTGCTAAAAGAAGAAAGGCTTCCTGATTTTGTAGAAGAAGCAATTGTCAGTAAACTTCTATTATTCCAAGAAGCTGGGTATTTTTTATCAACATCAATATCAAACCAGTTCATGGGGCCAAAAGAATCATTTCCTGCAGCCACCACCACAACTGTTCCGTATTTATTATAAATAAAATCAATCGCCTCTTTCACAATTGTTCCACCTTCCGAAACGGATTTACCAAAAGAACAATTTATAACCTTCGCTCCATTTTGAGCAGCATAAAGATAAGCATCGACAACATCTAGATCCGTTTCATCTGCATCTGCAGGAACAGTGCGAATAGGCATAATCAAAGTATGACTTGAAACACCAGCTAGGCCAATCTTATTATTATGTTCCGCTGCAATAATCCCTGCCACATGGGTTCCATGATAGTGCCCATCCATTGGATCACTCGTTGGCTTTCCTTTGGCATCGCGAATTAAAGTATTGATGCCATGAATATCATCAACATATCCATTTTTATCATCATCTATGCCATTTCCAGCGATCTCATCTTCATTAACCCAAATAATATTTTTTAAGTCTGGGTGATTGTAATCAACTCCCGTATCAACAACTGCAACAATAATTAAACTATCCGTCCCCTGATGAGGAAATTTCACATAGCTTTTTTCCATGGAAATACCATTGTTCACGGAATCAAGAATCGGATAAAAACGATCTGCAGAAGGATCATTGAAAATCGAAAAAGTTTTTTTCACATCAAAAGCAGTTTGCACATACTGAGCTTTAGGCAAAAAGCGAGGGGAACGCTTGCTATTGTGGAAATAACGTCTTGGAGCCAAACTGCCAAATTCACTGTTAATAACTTTCGCAGCGAGATCTTCTCTCACCGCGTACCAATTTTTAAACAAATGACGCTTTTGCACCAGATTCCACTGGGTATCAACAAAAGGGTTAATCTCGACAAAAAGATATTTCTTTTCTTGCGCAAGTAAAGAGAAAGAAAAAATAAATGAGAAAATAAAAAGAAGTTTTTTCATGCTAAATCCTTTGCTAGAGGGTATTTAAGCATTGAAGATAGGGACGGTATACTCAAAATTCCTTACAAATCATTAGCCATAACTTTTCTCCAACAAATAGACAATATCTTGATTATTATCCTTTTTTATCAGTCCACTAATAAAACTTAATTCTTTAAAATGCTCACTCGAGTAGGCTGAATGCATATAAATATTCTTAAAACCAAGATCATTTAAGCTGTAAGCCAAATCAATGCCCGCTTTCGGATTATCCATAATTTGAGCATCAAGAATAAATAACACATTATGGCCTTTAATACCATTTAAGCTCTGTAACAAACTCTCTTGATTGGGATAAAAATCAATCGCTATTTCTTTCAAAATAGAACTTTGAGCAATCTTTTTTTCATAAATTTTAGTAAGGAGTAAATCATCTTCTAAAATTTTAATTTGATTAGCTCTCATGCGAAGTAAAGGGAAATAGAGAGTAAGACTTGTCCCATGGTCTTCAATACTATGTACTTTAATGTCTCCATTTATTTTTTTTAGTTTATAAAGCGCCTGATAAAGACCAGATCCCGTGCCATTCTGTGTCTTATAGCTAAAACCTTTTTTAAAAATTTCGCTCAAATGCTCCGGCTTAATACCTCTTCCGGTGTCACTCACAACCAACTTAATAAAATCTCCATCATTATCGGTACTGATTTTGACAATGCCCTCTTGTTCAATCGCATTAAAAGCATTGTTCAGAATATTGGAAAGAACGGATTCACAATCAATTCTATTCATCAAAAGATAAATTGAAGAAGCGCGTAAAATCGTTTCCATCTTTATGTTCTTCGCATTTTGAGTAAGCTCTATCCTTTTATCATGAACTATCTTTTCAATAACTTGGTGAAGACTAACAACTTCTTTCTGACTGACCGTTTGCTTGGGAAAATCAATTTTTTGCAAGTAGTTTTTAATATCCTCTAATTTTGATTTAATCTGATGAGATAAATCCTCGCCGAGTACTAAGGCATTACTTTCGACGATATTATGCAAGGTGATTAAAGGGCTATTCATATTGTGTTTCACCTCATCAATAATCTCCGATTTTATTTTTAGCTCTGCTTGTTTTTTGACATTGGTTAAGAGAAAAAAATAGATCGGAAGAGAAGAAAGGAAAGTAATAAAAATAAGCAACAGAATAAATAATTTATTTTTCGCACTCAGATGCTCCGATATCTTTAAATTAAAACACTGTGCAAACGGGCTAATCGGTATATTAATTTTAAATGGACTCTGTTTGTCACAGGAAATAAAATATATCTGCGCATAAATATCCGAAGACTCTAGGGCCTTTATATAATTTTTAATACTCGCTAAATTCTTAGGAGATGTTTCTTTAATAATTGTGTTTATATAATATTCTTGCTCAATCTGAGTTTGATAATTCCTAAAAATATTTTGCGAGGTTTTCATTTGCTTTTGTTGCTCCATTTTAAACAAATACTTTTGCAACAAAATGCCGAGTGTTCCGATGAGCGTGATATGAACTAACGCAACAAGAACAAGCTTTAAAATAAGCTCATAGAAATTGCGTCTTTTAGGGGTAAGCAACATAAAATTTTTCACCTTTATTATCAATGCGATAAATAAAGAGAGGTTTTGAAGGCGTCTGCTGCCCCTTATAATCAATTATTCCTGTTAGACTTTTAAAATGCGACTTCTTTAAGGTTTCCACAAAATCGCCTTTCGTGAAATGAGTGAATCTTTCACTGACGAAATGAAGGGCGTCATAGCCTACCGCAGCAGGAGCAAGCATCGCCGCACTCTCAAACTTTTTTAAAAAATCATCCTTTTGTGCCCGCTTTAAAAAATCTTTATTGGGCCTACTTTTAAATTCAGGGCTCCAATGCTGCACATAAAAACCTTGAATGGGATAGGGTTGGTTATTTGTGATCGCGTGAAAAAGTCTTCCCCCTCCCCAACTATCCGTTCCAAACATTTTAACATTCGGTAATTCTTTTGAGATGAGAACGAGAACATTCGCTGCTTCCACTTGATAACTCGGAAGGATAATAAAATCTGGCTTCATTGCTTTCATTTTTGCTAATTGAATATCCGAGACACTTGAAAAAGATATACCTTCAATCGTTGTTTCTTTAAACTGTGAAAAAGAATCAATAAAAGTATTTTTAACTCCAATCGCGTAAGATTGCTTTTCATTATAAAGAACTAAACCTTTTTTAAGTTTTTGATTTTTATAAATAAAATCTGCAAGTTTCGTTGTCTGTAAATTATCATCAAAACAAGTGCGTAGAGCATAAGGATTTTTGAGTGTCACATCAGGATGAGTGGCAAAAGGAGTAACAAAAGGAATTTTTTCTTTTAAACTCACGGCATTAATGAGAAACGCTTGATTGGATGTCGCTGCTCCGATAATAGCCAGAGGTCTTTTTTTCTGTATCTCTTGCATAAGAGCTTTTTCAGTTCCACCGATCGTATCGTCGATAGGCACTTCGATTAACTCTATCTTATCCCGCGTTTTTGGCGGTAAATGATCATAGGCGATATGAATCCCCTTAAGCACGAGTTGACTGGTGACTCCTAAAATTCCTTGAGGATTAAAAGCGAGAAGAATCGATTCTTTGGCCCAACATCGATTAAGGCTTACGATAAAAACGAGTAGGTAAAACAAATATTTCATTGAAGGTTGTTAGCAAATTGCACAAAACATGCAAGATATAAATCTTTTTATTGAAATATTTTCATGCTCATTATTAAAAAAATAGCCTTCCTCATTATCTAAGCTCAGACAATTAATATTTCTTTATATTCTTAGGAGTTCCAAAAAGATCTTCCAGGACAGCTCTTTCTTTCACGAGATGCCCTGATCCATAAACCACTAGAACCCTACTATAACGATTGATCAGCATCTCCATAATTTTTAAGATATGCCTCTCGCGAATCATTCCGACTTCATGAGCCATTTTATTAAAAAATGTTGGGTGATCATCAATTTGAGGAGAAAAATCTTCATTGTGAATACCCTGAACAGAAAACTTTTTGTGCGCTTTTACTTTATACCATTTGAGAAAATTTTTATAATGATAATCCTCTTTTTGCATATAACGGTAAGAATTCTTTGAAAAATCTTTGTCATTTTTAATAACACCTTGGCGCTTCCATTGATTGGCAATACGGGCAAGCTCAAAATAGGCATAATCATCGGCACTGTAATTTTTTTCTTGTAGTAACGTTGCAATACTCTCATCAGTTGGTTCTGCGGGGACAAAGTCTATTGAAGATTGAACGGCAAGCAATGTCGCATAACAAGATTCACTACTGCGTTTAAATTTCTCTAAAGCTGCTTCACTGCATCTTTTTATATACCACTTCGGAGAAAAAACTCCCGTGTACTCAAATCCCTCAACAATAACGACTTCCGGATGAAACGCAGCAAAAGCATACTCAATTGTTTTAAAAGTCGAGCTGTTGATATCATCAGAATGATCTGCCGCAATGTACCAAAGCATCTTGTTATTATCCCCATACTGAGCGATATAAGGTGCTTTAAAAGGTTCTTTTTTTTGGTCTCGATAAGAATAGGGTTTAATGAGATCACTCTTAGCTTCATATTTTTTTTGAGAAATTGAGGAGCAGGAAAGAAGTATCAAACTGACTAAACAAAGATTAACTTTTATTAGGCTGGCCATCATGATGTCCTACTAAGTGTGAAGGGCAATCTTCCCACAAACATCCCCTCGCTTTCATCTCTTCATTGCGTTTGGGATGCAAGGGATAATAAATTTTATTTTCTTTTTTACTCGCTTCTCCTCCAATAAGTAAAAGACAATCTGCCTTTGAGTTATTGATAAAAGTATGAGCAATTCCTGTCCCTGATGGGAAAGCCACAAAATCCCCTTCCGTTAAAGAATGAAGGAGACCATCAATCCAAACCTCTACTTCTCCCTTAATGACAAAAGCAAATTCCTCTTCTTCTTTTTCGGCATGTGGCCAGGAACTTCTTCTGCCAGGAGGAAGTGTTTCAATATGAACTCCTATTTTTTGAAGCCCAAGTTTTTTCCCCACGGGCGAACCAATAGAGAGCAACTCATCACTTCCAGGATAACAGGCATTGTCTTCTTCAATAAAATCTTTGTAATTGCCAATGAAATCTGGACGCATTATTTTTTCTCCCAATAATCTTTCATTAACTCTTGAGACCATGCAGGTTGACGAACTTTTTCTCTTGGCAAAAATTCTTGCATCACTGGCTTTATATCTAAAATTGGCGTTCCATCAATTGCATCTAGCCCTTTTAAATAGAGTTTTTTGCCTTCAATTTTCATAATCGAGCAAAGCGTGAGTCCTATTTGATTGGGACGATTTTTAGCTCGCTGAGCAAAAATACCAACCTTGGGCCAAGAAGTATTACCTCGAGGATGCCTTGCAACTAGCTCAATTTTACTTAAATCAACTTGATCCATATAAAAGACTATCTCGACATGGGAGAAGTCTTCTAAGCCTTGTAAAGAATCAGCAGGATACTGATTTTCAAGTTCAATATACACCGACTCACTTTCCCAATTATCATCGATCATTTGTTTTCTCGATGAATGCACTGTGCCTATTTTTTCCATTTTCATTCAACCACTCCAATGTAAATTTCCACTTCGGTTGCACTTATATATAATTCAAAATCTGTTTGATAAGCGCGAGTATGCAAACAATCGAAAGAAGAAAAATAATGCCACACATTTTCCCATGCTTGAATGACCGCTTGAGGCATCTCTCCAACTCCTTTAAAGACGAGATAATTGCCAGCGTTAATAGACACTACTTGCCTTTGTGGATTTTGATTTACTTCATTGATTTCAATTCCTGCCATCACATTGAAAGAACCTTGGTAATCAGATTCATAATGATAATAAACACCATAAAGAGGACTTGATTTTGCCAATTCACTTTGAAAAAAATGCCCCCACAAACCGCCTATCTGAGCAGTCCTAGAATCTCTCTCTAAAGAATTGCTTGTTCGAGTGGTTAGGCCTTGGATTGTTTTAGTCGCTATAGATATTGTATTCATGGCTTCTTATATCTAGAAAATAAAAACTACGCAATCCATATGCTAATGATCTTTCTTTATTCAAAGTCGAAAAGGAATTGTTAAATTGCTAGGAAAATTACTTATAGAACTAATTTTAAGTGGTGCCCAGTCGCGGGATCGAACCACGGACACAGGGATTTTCAGTCCCTTGCTCTACCTACTGAGCTAACTGGGCATACTAAAACTAGAAGTTTTGAGTCCTTTAAGTTAATGTCAAAAAAAAGCTAAGTCAATAAGATTCTAGGAGTTTTTAGATGCTAACCTATAAAAAAATTCTTCATCACCCTAAATTTTCAGTGCATGCTCTTGCCTTTATTCCCGAAAAAAGCTCTACGGCTTTTGCCATAGGGACTCATGGTTATACTGCCCACAAGGGCACCATCTTGCCTTGGGCCACCAGGCTTTGCGATATGGGCATTCCGACCGTTATTTTTGATCAACCGGGCCACTATTTAGGCAGCTTTTTTGAAGTAGAGCATTTTAGCGATTTTACTGAACACGCTACCGAACTTTATGAAATAGCCTTTGATTGGCTCAAGGAACTCGCAGAGTCATCCCCTTCTCACCTTATTTTGATGGGGCATTCTTTAGGAGCTCTCACAAGTCTTAAAGCGAGCAATCTTTCTTGGACACAAAATTTTAAAACAGCGACCATTGCGGTTGGTTACGGTCAACCTCCTGCTGACAAAACCCATCTTTTTGATACAGATTTCTATCGCAAAACCTTAGAAACGAGAAAGCAACTTGTCTCACCTGCCATGTGCCCAGAGAATGTATTCCCTTGGATCAAAGAGCAAAAAATACAATTAAAAATTGAAGCAAAAAGATTATTTTTGCTCGCTGGAAAAGACGATGTCGTTATTGAAGGAGGGCTTTATCCTTTAGCTGAAAAATTAAAGGCGATGAACAATCATGTCACTGTCGAAGAGCCAAGTAAGCTGCCTCACCATATGCCAGAAATGGCGGCTCCTTTTATTGCAAGCATGGTCAAAAGTTTTCTCAAAGAAAATTCTTAAGAAATCCTTTTTTTGTCGGACGACTAAAAACAGTGCCTTTAAAAAATTTTTGAAATTGTCTTGCACTCATTTTTTCAATAGCATCTTTCATGTCTAAACGAGTTTGCGAAAAAAAGTCATGCAAGAAACTAAGCATTTTGCTTTCGCTTGAAAATATTTTTTCTGCTTTTAAAGGTTTTTTATTCCAAGGACAAACATCTTGGCAAATATCACAACCAAATATTTCCGACGTTGTCTCAAACCCTTTGGGAGGAGTTTTTTCAGAAAAAGTTTCAATGGTAAAGGTTGAAATACATTTTGCGGCAATCAAAGTACGAGTGCTAGGATCAATTGCCTGGGTCGGACAATGCTCAATACAAGCGACGCAAGTGCCGCAATGATCAGCCACTAAAGGCTTTGGAGAAATTTCAAAGAACTCGCTCGTGAGAAGACTGGCTATCATAAAAAAACTGCCTTCCTGTTTATGAATCAGCATGGAATTTTTGCCAAACCAACCAAGTCCTGCGCGGTACGCTAAATCTCTCTCAAGTACCGGGGCTGTATCGACAATGGCCATACAATCGATCTGAGTTTTTTTTATTTTAAGGATTTCTTCAATTTTTTTAAGTCTTTCTTTTAGAACATAATGATAATCAAATCCATCAAAGCCAAGAGAATAACGAGCTACTTTAATTTCTGAAAAATGTGCGTGGTCTTTGACATGTGAGTAGGGAAAAATAAAAACAAATGCCGATTTAAATTCTGGAAAAATATTTTTTAAATCACTGCGCAAATCTTTTCGATGATCGTATAGATAGGAAAGCTCACTGCAATTTTCTTGCTGAGTCCACTGCTTAAAAAGCTCAAAGGACAGTGGTTTTGAGTCAGTTGTATAGCCCCAATCAGCGATTTGTAAATCTTGTAAAATTTCAGGATCAAAAAAATGCCCAAGCATTCTTTATTCTACAGGAATAATCTCGATAGCGTTTGATGGACATTTTTCCACACAAGCCATATCTAGAATACATTTTTCTATTTGATTCGCATTCACTTTTACTTTATCTCCATCTGCCTGCCAAATATCAAAAGGACAAACCTTTATACATTCTTGGCAAGAAGCACAGAGGCTTATATCGTAAAGAATTTTTCCTTTTGAGAAAGTACTCACCGAAATTTCTTCCGCTTCTTCAGGCAGCCTTTTAATAACTTCAAAGCGCAAAGAATTACTTGTTCCCTGCATGAAATATTGGCCATCTCCGTGAGTGATAATAATGCGATCTCCCGTTTTAATGAGATTATCTTTACGCATTTTTTTTATAGAATGACTTTCTAAATTAGAAATATCTCGACTGGCCGCCATAACATAATACGGCGTAATCCCCCAATACATAGCAAGTCTGCGCGCCACATCTTGATTATTAGTGACTCCCAAAACTGGAGTAGTAGGTCTAAAGCGCGATAAATTCAAACAAGAATTTCCACGCTCTGTCACCGAAACAATCCACTTTGCTTTTAAATGCTCCCCCATAAGAGATGCTGCAACCTGGAGT
>CAYQEW010000043.1:0-11921 GCA_964416605.1 uncultured Bacteriovoracaceae bacterium
CGTTCCAGTGGGTATTTTAAAAAGGATTATTTCTAAAATGATTCATTTTAAACGAGTGACTTATATTGATCAGATTAATAAAATTTTTGAGCTGATATTGCAACAAAATCCTAAAAAAGGTCCTTTGGATATTGCGGGACAACTCAATGTTTATTTTTTTAAAAATCAAGTTTTCTTTGTCTCAAAAAATCTTGCCAATCAAGAGGAATGGATTACGTCCTATCGAAAAAAACTATAGGCCATTATTATATTTTAGATTTTACTGGATTAGATTGGGAGAGTTCAGTAAGATGAGCTAAAAAATAAGGGAAATATGAAAAAACAACAAAAAACACTCGCACTATGGCTAGTACTGATTTTAGGTACAGTCTTTATTATAAAAAATCTTAATCCGACAAAACAGGAATTTGATAAAATCACCTATGCTAAATTTATCAGTGAGGTTGAAGCTAAGCACGTTAAGGATGTGGTTTTTCAAGGCGAAGATACGATTCAGGGAACTTTCAATGATCAGTATCCTGGAGAAAAAAAATATTTTGAATTAACGGGAAACACAGGTGCAGAAACTTTCCAAATTTTAAGAACAGCTGGAATTACGCCCAATTACAAGCCTATTGAGAAAGAAAGTCTTTATTCTTCTATTTTGATTAACTGGCTGCCCATGATTTTTGTTTTTGTTATTTTCTTTATTTTTATGCGCCAACTCCAAGCAGGAGGAGGCAAAGCCATGAGTTTTGGAAAATCAAAGGCCAAGCTGATGGGAGACAATAATAAAAAAAAATTGTTTTTGCTGATGTGGCTGGAGTAGATGAGGCGAAAGAAGAGCTTTTTGAAATTGTCGATTTTTTAAAAGATCCTAAAAAATACACAAAGCTAGGGGGCTTAATTCCTAAAGGTGTTCTTTTAGTGGGGCCTCCAGGAACAGGAAAAACCATGCTTGCGAAAGCGGTTGCTGGAGAAGCAGGCGTTCCATTTTTTACGATATCGGGTTCTGATTTTGTGGAGATGTTTGTCGGGGTTGGAGCATCTCGAGTAAGAGATCTTTTTGAGCAAGGAAAAAAACATGCTCCTTGTATTATTTTTATTGATGAAATTGATGCTGTTGGACGCCATAGAGGCTCCGGAATGGGCGGAGGTCATGACGAAAGAGAGCAAACCCTCAATCAATTGCTTGTAGAAATGGATGGTTTTGAATCGAACGAAGGCGTCATACTGATAGCGGCAACTAACCGAATAGACGTTTTAGATCCAGCGCTTCTTCGTCCAGGGCGGTTTGACCGCAGGGTGACTGTTGGTCGACCAGATGTGCGGGGACGAAAAGCAATTCTTTCAGTTCACACTTCCAAAAAACCGATGGGCGAAAATGTTAATCTCGACAATATTGCGAAAGGGACACCTGGTTTTACGGGAGCTGATTTAGCCAATCTCGTTAATGAGGCAGCACTTTTGGCAGCGAGACGAGGTTCAAAAGTTTTAGCCAATGAAGATTTTGAAAAGGCTAAAGATAAAGTTTTAATGGGTGTTGAGAGAAAATCCATGGTTATTTCAGATGAAGAAAAAAAGAATACTGCTTATCACGAAATAGGCCATACCATGGTCGCTCTCAAGCTTCCCAAGTGTGACCCCATCCACAAAGTGAGTATTATTCCGCGAGGAGGAGCTCTTGGTGTTACGGTGACGCTTCCGAAAGAAGATATTTTAAATTACTCCAAAGAGCGTATTAATAATCAAATTGCTATGCTTTTAGGGGGAAGAATTGCGGAAGAAATTATTTTCAAAGAAATGACAACGGGAGCTTCTAACGATATTGAAAGAGCGACTGAACTCGCGCGCAATATGGTTTGCCAGTGGGGGATGTCAACTCTTGGGCCGATTAATTTTTCCAAAGGTCAGGCTCAGCCTTTTTACGGAATGAACGGTGCAGATAATTCTACTTATTCTGAGAATACGGCACTTAAAATTGATGGTGAGATAAAAACAATTATTGAAACGAATTATGGAGTCGCTCAAAAAATACTGACGGAAAATGTTGAAATCCTTCACAAAATGGCTCAGGCTCTTATCGATTGGGAAACTTTAGATAATGAACAAGTGCTCAAAATCATGGCTGGAGAGGATATTGGAATTCCAGTGCTAGAGATTCATGCCGAAATAAAGGAAGAAGCAACTAGCACCAATGCTTAATTTTTTCTCTCAAAAAAATTCAATATTATTTATGGGAGTGATGAATATCACTCCCAATTCTTTTTCTGACGGCGGCCATATTCAGAATCACGATGATTTTAGAAAGGTTTTTGAGGGCTATCAAAAAGTATTCGATATTATTGACATCGGTGCAGAATCGACAGCACCACATCAAAATCAAATTACCCTAGAAGAAGAAATTGCGAGATGGGATCAATATGTTTTTAATGATCTAACTTCAGTCATTCTTGATCCAGTGATTTTGTCGATAGATTCCTATAGACCTTCTTTAATTGATTCAATTTATATAAAATTGAAAAAAAAATTTCCTTGCGCAAAACTTATCTGGAATGATGTATCGGGAGTTTTTGATACGCAGACACAAGATATTCTAAATAAATACCCCGATCTTTATTATGTTTTGGGACACACTCAAGTGAGAAAAAAAGAGGATACTTGGAAGCATGCAACGCTTAATACTCCTCATATAGCAGAAGAGATTGAAAAACATTTCAGGGATTTTCAAAAGAAATATCCTGAGTTTCTTTCAAGGGTTATTTTTGATCCTTGTTTTGGTTTTTCTAAGTCACGCAGTGAAAACCTTGAACTCCTAAAAAGTATGGAAAGTATCATCGAAAAAATTTCTGGTATATGGATGCTGGGAATCTCTCGAAAATCTTTTCTTCGAGAATCTCATGATAAAATAATGGAAAGCGAGTTTCTGCATACACTTATTCTTCGAAGATGGTCTAATCTAGCTTCTCCCATTATTTTTCGCTTACATGATTCTCATATTATGAATGCTTTAAAGACCTATAAGGATCTTTTTTGTGATTAGAATAATAACCAAAACCCCTCATTTAAAAGAACATTTCGATCTTTTTAGTTATATTTTGAATTTGAATCATGTAACTCTGACGGACTCAAAACTTGTTGTGTCGATTAACAAAGACACTGAACTTATTTTTATCTCAAATCCGATTCAATCCGGAATGCTTAATATAGAGCTTTTTGTTCAGGAAAGTAATGATGATATTATAAAGCGTTTTGAATTTTATCGTTATAAAAAAAATGCGGACTTTGATTTAATTTATTTGAGTAAGAATAATGAGATTTTAAAAATAACAATACTAGACTCCCTTTGTTTATCGATATATCAAGGTTCTTACAGTCTCTGACATCAGTGTAAGAGAATAGTTAATTTTTTTTATCAGCTTTTGATTCTTTGTTATGTATCCTTTTTGCGGGGGATAACTGATGAAATATATTGTTGTTTTAGTTTTTAGTATTTCAATCTTTGCATTTAACGCTATCGATTACCAAGTAAGTTTTTTTTCAAATCAGCAAGCTATTTGTGCTGGAACACTTATTGCTAAAAATCAAATTATAACCACTGCAAGTTGCGCTTTTACATTGGTAGCGAAGAAAGAATCTCTTGCCATGTACCGTAATTCCCGCGCACTTGCTTTTTCCCACAATTTTAAGGTGCAGGTTTCAAGTATCTTTAAATCGTTAGATGAAAGTTCGCCGCCTTATGTTCTGATGTCCCATAACTTGGCGGTACTGAGCTTTTCGGAGTCTTTGATTGAGCTATCTCAGTTTCCTCAAATTTTAATGGATGAGGTTAAGGCTAATCAATTTCTTTTAGCTTTAAGTATTACCAATATTCATAAAATAAGAAACACTTTGGAAGGTGATTACTTATCTTTGAATGGAAAGAAAAAAACGGTACTTCAAGAAGGCTATGGTTTGATTGCTGAATCTGCTGGAGCACTTAAATTATTAGGTATCGTTCAAGGATATTCTCTTCTCGATAAAGAAAACAATTTATCATCGCTTGTGGATAATAAAGACTTAAAAATCGAAGCAAACTATTCAACGTCAAAAGGTAGTTTTATTTTTAATTTATCAAAATACCTTCAGTCTTTAAGTAGCGATAAAGAGGCGAGTCAATTAGCTCACAAGCTTATTTCAGCTTCTGGAAGCAATGCTGCTCTTGAAATTATTGAAGCAGTGACCCATGAATCCGTAAATAAGGTAGATGTTAATTCTGAGTACAGGGGAAAAATTATCGTTAATTATTTTAATAACGATAACACCTCATTTATTGCGGCGATGGGGATAAGATAACCCAAGCGAGCAGAGCAACAAGTATTATTACCAAGACAATTGTTCTATTTGAAATTTTATTATTTTTTTCATTGTCACTTGTTGGTTCATTGACTTGATTTGATGAATTTTTCAATTCTATTGATGACTGAGGCATAACAAATGTGTCAGTTTCAAGAATGAGATGAGGAGATAAGTTTTGTTTGGATTCAACGACTCTAAGATTTTTGAAATCATGAGAGTCCAATTCGTCAATTAGTTTTAAAGAAAATCCCGTTCCAAAGTCAATTGGAAAAAGACTGGTGAGAAACTCAGGATGTCCCAGAGTCATCGATTTATTATTCATTTTACTGCCATTGGCACTGCCAAGATCTTCAATGAGTAAATCACTTCCTTCACTCATTGAGATTGCGAGATGCCTTCGACTGATTGATTCATCACTGATAACAATTTCACATTGAGAACTACGGCCGATAATAATAGGAAAAGATCTAAGCTCATATTGAGAAGGAATAAAGCTTTTATCTTTTATTTCAATAATATACTTACTCATAAATTAAAAACTCTTTTCTTTTTTCATTGAAATCAGAATAATCCATTGCTTTGATATTTTCTAGTGAGTCATTGTTCTCGATGGCTTTTCTTATGGCATCACTGCCATTAATAATATCAATCGGCAGCTTGGAGTACTCATACTCATAAGGAGGTTCTCTCCAGGAAAACGCTTTGCCGAGCACATCGTGAAATTCTTTGAGCAGAAGAACTCCTGCCAGCCATGAATGACATTTATTCCAATCCGTAATATGGATATGCACGCCACCACAAGTTTCATCTTTAAATTTGTGATGAGTTGGTCTGAAGTAAGTGGGCCTAAAGGTAATCCCCTTAAATTCTTGGGCATATTTTGTGTTTAAATGCTGCGCAAAAGAAAAAGGCTCAATCTGTGGAGCTCCCACCATTTCAAGCGGTCTTGTCGTGCCTCTTGCCTCGCTTAAATTGGTTCCTTCGTAAAGCACGGTGAGAGGAAAAGTTAGGCAGCCCATAGGAGTAGGGATGTTGGGAGATGGCGGAGTCCAAGGTAAAAGAGTTTCTTCCCACAGCATATGGCGCTTCCAATTGGTAGCCTTGACGATTTCAAGGTTAATACGAGGAAAAAAATGCGCTTTGATATAGAGGGCCATTTCTCCCATGGTCAGCCCATGGACGAGAGGCAGAGGAAATAATCCGACAAAAGAAGCGTATTCTTTTTCAAGCATGGGCCCTTCAACCTTGTTTCCCCCTAAAGGATTGGGGCGATCGAGAACAATAATTTTTTTCTGGTTTTCGACTGCGGCTTCCATGCAGTAATAAAGAGTGTAGATATAGGTATAAATTCGGGTGCCAATATCCTGTAGATCGATAATGAGAGTATCAATATTTTTCAGCATTTCGGGAGTTGGTTTTCTCGTTTCAGAGTAGAGACTATAGACCGGAATTTTAAAATGAGGGTGGATATTATGCTCTGTTTCAATCATATTTTCTTGTAGGTCGGTCATCAAACCATGTTGAGGCCCGAAGAGAACGGTCAGGCGTTCTTTAAAAATATTTTGCATAATGCTGGCACCAAACTCAAACTGAGAATTAATACTCGCTTGATGGCAAAGGTAACCAATATTGCCCTCTGCTAATTTATGGAGTTGTTCATTCTTTTGAAATTCATCTAAACCTAAAAGTATTCTTTGCATCTTCTACCTTTTATTTCATAATGGATTTATCATAACAAAGGGAACGATATGCGCCAATACCTAGAAATAATGAATAAAGTCATTACCGAGGGAGTTTTTAAAGAAGATCGCACCGGGACGGGGACGCTCTCTTTATTTGGGCATCAAATGCGCTTTGATTTAAAGAAAGGCTTTCCTTTGGTGACCACAAAAAAAATTCATTTAAAAAGTGTGATTCATGAACTGCTATGGTTTTTAAAAGGTGAATCAAATATTAAGTATCTCTCAGATAATGGGGTTAAAATTTGGAATGAATGGGCTAACGAAAAAGGTGAGCTTGGGCCCGTGTATGGGGTACAATGGCGTCATTGGAAGAAAACAAATGGAGAAGAAATCGATCAGATAAAAGATTTAATCCATAATTTAAAAACCAATCCTTATTCGAGAAGGCATATTGTGTCGGCTTGGAATGTTGGCGAGATTGATCAAATGGCGCTTCCACCTTGTCATTCTTTTTTTCAATTCTATGTTTCGAATAACAAACTTTCGTGTCAACTTTATCAAAGATCAGCAGATATTTTTTTAGGGGTTCCTTTTAATATCGCTTCTTATGCTCTTCTCACAATGATGGTGGCTCAGGTCTGCGAGATGGAATTAGGCGATTTTGTGCATACCTTGGGAGATGTGCATCTTTACAGTAATCATTTAGAGCAGGCGAAGGAACAACTGAGTCGAACTCCTTTTGTGCTTCCCACTCTTAAAATCAATCCTGAAGTGAAAGATATCTTTGCTTTTACCTATGAGGATTTTTCAATTGAAAATTATCAATGCCATCCTCATATCAAGGCAGAGGTTGCGGTTTAAATGATCAGTGCCATAGTTGCGCATAGCCTTAATTATGCCATTGGAAGAGCCAACACTCTTCCCTGGAAAATGAGTTCTGATCTCAAGAATTTTAAAAAGCTTACTTTTGGCAAAACTATTGTGATGGGACGAAAAACCTTTGACTCCATCGGCTTTGCGCTACCCGGAAGAAAGACGATTGTTTTAACCAGAGATAAAAATTTTGTGGCTCAAGATGTCCTTGTCTTTCATGAATTATCAAAACTTTTAGACTATGCCAAAGATCATGATATTATCGTTTGTGGGGGAGCGGAAATTTATAAGACCCTTCTGCCTTCTATTCAAACTTTTTATATTTCTTGTATTCACACTGTCATTGAAAACGGCGATGCTTTTTTTCAAAAGCTCAGTGAAGAAGAGTGGATAAAAGTTCAAACCGAGTCTTTTACTCGACGTGAAAATGATGACTTTACTTGGGACTTTAGCATTTGGGAGAGAAAATGAAATACCCGCATATCTTTACACCACTGAATGTGGGGCCGTTTACGCTCCCTAATCGCATAATTATGGGCTCCATGCATACTGGATTGGAAGAGGAAAAAGATGGAGAGCAAAAACTTGCCAAGTATTTTGGTGAGCGTGCGCAAGGCGGAGTAGGGCTTATTGTCACCGGAGGTTACGCGCCAAGTTTTTTGGGTTGGGTTAAACCTTTTGGCGGAGGACTCTACTGGAAATCGCAGATTAAAAAACACAAAGTCATTACTGAAGAAGTACATCGTTTTAACGGTCGCATTTGCCTGCAAATTTTGCACACCGGACGTTATGGATACCATCCCTTTAATATATCGCCTTCGGGAATTAAGGCGCCGATTAATATTTTTTCAAGTCATAAAATGCCTAAGTTTTTGATTAAAAATCAAATCAAGGCTTTTGCTAGATGTGCTCATTACGCCGAACTAGCGGGCTATGACGGCGTTGAGATTATGGGCTCTGAGGGATATCTGATTAATCAATTTCTTTCTCTCAAAACAAACAAACGATGCGATGAGTGGGGAGGGAGTTTAGAAAATCGCATGCGCTTTGCTTTAGAAATCGTTCAAAGCATTAAGAGTAAAGTGTCTCCCAACTTTCTTCTTATTTTTCGTATCTCGCTCGCAGACCTTGTGGAAGAGGGCCTAAGCTTTGATGAAGTTATTCTTTTTGCCAAACGCTTAGAAGAAGCAGGAGTGCATGTTTTAAGCTCTGGAATTGGTTGGCATGAATCCAGAGTGCCCACTATTGCGACGATGGTTCCTCGCGCAAGCTTTAGAAGTTTTGCCCAAGAATTAAAAAAACATGTCACTCTTCCTGTGATTGTTTCTAATCGCATTAATATGCCAGAAACCGCCGAAGATATTCTCGCAAGTGGCGATTCTGATCTGATCTCGATGGCGAGACCATTTCTTGCCGATCCTTTGTGGGTGCAAAAAGCAAAAGAGCAAAGAGCTGATTTGATTAATACTTGTATCGCTTGTAACCAAGCGTGCCTGGATCATATCTTTCAAAATAAAGTTGTTTCTTGTTTAGTAAATCCTGTCGCATGCAGAGAAAGTGAACTAAAAATGGAGACGGCAAAACAAAGCAAAAAAATTGCGGTGGTGGGAGCAGGGCCCGCGGGTCTTGCTTGCGCGGTGACGCTTGCTCAGCGCGGGCACACGGTTACTATCTATGAAGAGCGCTCTTATATCGGCGGACAATTTTATTTAGCAGAAAAAATTCCTGGCAAAGAAGAGTTTGCGGAAACTCTGCGCTATTTTGCGGCGATGATAAAGGAACATTCCATTGATCTTAAATTAGAAACTAAATTTGAGCTTTCTCAAAGTCATGCATTTGATGAGGTGGTTTGGGCCACGGGAGTTATTCCTAGAAAGCTTGATCTGCCAGGCGTTCAACATGATTACGTTTTGAGTTATCCCCAAGCGATTATGAATAAAGAACTTATTGGCGAACATGTCGCCATTATTGGGGCAGGGGGAATTGGTTTTGATATGGCAGAGCTAGTGAGTGAAACCCATAAAGGCGCTCTCACAACGCAGAGTTTTTTTAAGGATTGGGGGATTGAGTTGGGGCTTCCGGGAAGCTTGGGCAAAGGAAGTATGACGAGTTCTCCGAAGAAAATATATTTACTACAAAGAAAAGAAGAGACTCTTGGCAAGAGATTAGGGAAAACCACGGGCTGGATTAAAAGAAGTCTCTTAAAAAAACGAGGCGTGACATTTATTAGTGGGGCTCAGTATCAAAAAATTGAGGACCATACTTTATTTTACACCATAGATTCTAAACCACATTCGATTAAAGTGGACACCGTGATTCTTTGTGCAGGACAAGTGGAGAATAATACTTTGTATCAAAGTATTGTCAGCGAGAAAGAGAAACATCATCTCATTGGTGGGGCTCATATTGCAGGGGAGCTTGATGCGAAAAGAGCGATTGAAGAGGGGGTATTGCTCGCGTTGAAATTATAAAAACCTAGCTCTCTAAAATGACTTCATCCTGCTTACAGAGACCAGTCTGCCATCTGCCCTAAACTTAAATTCAATTTAAGTATTTTTCCATAATTTGTATAAGTGAGCACCGAGTATGTCGGCTGTTTTTGTTATCGTTTCTGTTTGCTTTGGATAGAGCTGCATAATCGCTCTAACTTCTTTAAATGAGCCCAGGCTAATAGAATAAAATTGCTTTCTTTGTTTTTGTGAAGGTTTAGCACTGCCTTCGGCAAGATTGAGAACTATGCTAAGTAAAGCTCGCTCAAATTGATTTTTAGCAGGTCCCGTTAATTTAATTTTTTCACATTCTTTGAAAAAGATAATTGCAAGTTGATAGGTTCTAAAATTTTCCATAAATCCCTCCGGTTGAGAAACACCTAATACTTATTCTTGAAAAATAATCAAGGGTAGCTTCGCTACGGGCGAGCCCGCTGTGCCCTTGATTATTTTTCAAGAATAAGTGACTCAGATTTAACCGGAGGGATTTATGGAAAATTTTAGAACACTTAATTTAGCAATGAGTTTTTATCAAGAATGTGAAAAAATGAAATTTAAAAACTATGTGCTCAAAAATCAGTTTGAGCGAGCGATACTCTCTATTCTACTCAATATTGCTGAAGGTGCTGGACGCATTACAGAAAACGATAAAAGAAAATTTTATTCCATCGCCCTAGGTTCTCTTAAAGAAGTTCAGTGTTTACTACTCATCCTCAAAGAACACGATAAACTCAAAAACTCACAGCATCTCAATGCTTCACTTATCAACTTAGTGAGAAATCCGGGCTCATTGAAATACTGAGGCCTGTTTCCATAGGCCAGACTGCCATCTGCCCCAAAATAGATTCTTTATCAAAAAAGTTTAAGTATTAAGTATTAAGGTTTGTTGTAGATGTGAGGAAAGTTAGGTATTTCTCCAAAGTTTGTATAATTGCGCACCGAGAATATCGGATAATAAGTTAAGGGTAGCCGTTTGTGTAGGATAGAGTTTTAAAATAGCTTTTACTTCTTTAAAACTTCCATAGCTTATTTCATAAAATCTTTTTCGTTCTTTTTTGGAACTTCTCGAACTCCCTTCAGCTAGATTTAAAACAATACTGAGTACTGCTCGCTCAAATTGATTTTTAGCGGCACCACTTAATTTTACTTTTTGGCATTCTTGAAAGAAAGTCTTAGCTAAATCATAAGTTCTAAAATTTTTCATAATTTCCTCCTGCTAAAAACCACCACTACTTATTCTTACAAAATAATCAAGGGTTGATGGTATCAACGGCGTAGCCGCTGCGCCCTTGATTATTTTGTAAGAATAAGTCATGCAAAACTAGCAGGAGGAAATTATGAAAAATTTTAGAACCTATCAACTAGCCTTTAGTCTTTATCAAGAATGCCAAAAAATTAAAATTAAAAATGCGGTGATTCGAAATCAATTTGAACGAGCTTCATTATCGATTGTTTTGAATCTAGCTGAAGGCTCGGGAAGATTAAGTGCAAATGATAAGAAAAGATTTTATGCGATAGCTTTAGGTAGTTTAAAAGAGACACAATGTTTACTATTACTCTTAAACGAAGAAATTCTCCTTGAAAAATCAAATTATCTCAATGCCATGCTTATTAACCTGATCAAATCTCCCGGATCATTTAATCCAGGCTAAGCTTGTCGAAGCCCCAAAACCTTTGCCAGTGTACCGCGTACTGTTTCCCTCTAGCTCCCCCAAATATGATGTCGATTTATAAAATGTAATTCTGTTTTTTATTTTTGGCAGACCTTGCAGTAATAGGTCATACGGGTATTGATGATGATTTTTTCAACACTTGCTTGACCGCACATTCCGCACATTTTTTGATGAAAAACCACTAAGCCTTTGACTCCTTCGCCTCTTTCACCCTGCGTATTCTTATAACCACCTTGAAAAGTAACGCCACCATTTTTGATAGCGGGCAGAGTGACATTTTGAATGGCCCTCAAAAGCTTAGAACTATTTTTGATATCTTGGCACAAAGTGGTGGGAAGAATTTTAGCTAGCGCACAAATCTCACTCGCCATATAATTGCCACAGCCTGGAAAATAATTTTGATCAAGCAGCAAGCTTTTGATCACACTGTTTTTTTTCTTAAGGAGAATATTTTTTAAATGCTGATGGGTAAAATCGCTACTCACTAGATCAATTGGCAGACTTTTGAGAAGAGTGGCAAAAGCATGCGAGGTCATGATTTGCATCGCTCCAAAGCGTCTTGGATCATAATAGCTGAGCCAAAAACGATTTGTTTTTAGTTTGAGGTGAAAATGCTTCTGTGTTGGTTCTTGCAAAGAAAATATCCAGGCTCCACTCATTCCCAGATGGGAGAAGAAGATAAGATTATCAGAATGAAAAAACATTTTTTTACCATGGCGAGTAAGATGGGTGATGGTTTTGCCCTTGAGTTTTTTGACTTGAGCGGGATCAATAAAGCTTTGGATATGCTCGCTTGTTTTTATCCCCTCAATAGTAAAAGGGGTCTTCTGGTTTATTTCGTTCTTAATGGTTTCGACTTCAGCTAGTTCGGGCATAATAAAATAATT
>CAYQEW010000044.1:0-9894 GCA_964416605.1 uncultured Bacteriovoracaceae bacterium
AACCTTATTTTTTTGAAGGTGATGTTAAAGTTGATATGCTTTCGAAGGATCGGGTTATTGATGCGAGAGTCGGATGGATTTTTCATCCACATTTTAGAGCGATGCTCGGAGTTCGAGTTATCGGAGTAAATGAAGAAGAAGAAAGTTTTTGGAAAAACTTTAGGAACAATGATGCAGTATACCTTTCGGGACATTTTGTTTTCTAGGATTCTTACATTTTTAATTATAACTCCCATGATTTTTTCTTGTGGAGCCAATGATTTAAAAAAACAAGAAATGCAAAAGAAGGCGATGACAATATCTGGAACTTGTAAGCTTCAGGTGCATCGTATTGAAAAAGTTTTACAAGAAAACATTGATACAGAAATTGATTGTATTCAAACAATTGTAGAGTTGTTTATCGAGCTAGTTGAAACTCAAAAAGAAGGTTATCTCTCTCGAGAAAAGCTTCTTTATTTTATTAAACAACAGATGCCGGATGTTGATAGCAAAATAGAAATAGTTATCAATTCTATTTTTGCTGCCGCTCATCTTTTTTTTGCCGAAGACACTAATTATATTCAAAAAGATCAAATCGTAAAAATCATTCAAGGATTTAAAAAGATTAGTCCCAGTCTCATTGTGATGTACCGAATTTTTGATGATTATCACAAAAGAAGTCTAGAAGAACATTTAAAAGATCGCAAAGATTTTGATTTGGCAGTTGAAAATATTGTTTCAGTTGTTAAGAGCTTAAGAAAAGATTCTCCCCATGAGGGAAAGCTGGATCTTGTTGAGTTTTTTGGAAATTTCATTAACACTAAAAACCATAACGGAATTATGGCTTTTCAAAAATTTCTTGTTTTTAAAAAGATGCTTCTGGGAGGAGACAGTAAGTATTTAAGGCATTCCGAGCTTGATTATGTTTTGAGTGTAGGCAAGGATATTTTTGTTGGCATTCATGACTTGATACATATTTCAGTTATTGAATTTAAAGATGAAAAAGAACAAATCGACTTCTATTATAATTTATGGAAGAAGTTATCTCCTAAAATTGTAAAACCGGGATACAAAGAGAATGAAGTTGTTTTAACTAAAAAAGATTTATTTGATGCGTTTATTAATTTAAAAAGAATATTAAAAGGGTTCCCCGATATTGAGCCCTATAAAGATATTATTGCAGAGCTTTTAAATATCTTAATAACTAAATCTGAAGATATTCAAGTAAACGATATGCAGTCACTTATTGGTTTCTTGGATATGACATTAAATAAAATGTATGCATTTTCTAAAATCTACGAACAAAATCAGAATTGGATAGGTGAATTCCCGAACCATGTAATAGATGAGCAATTAAAGAATTTACCAAGCTATTCCCAAGAAGCAGAATTTTTTAAAATAATTCAAAGATATAAGAGATCAAAGGGTTCAAATAAATTTCCTTACTATGATGAATACTACCACGTTAATTTAATGTCAGTTCTTCAGCCGGTACTTTTTGAAAATGTACTCTCAAGGGTTGTGAGTTATTTTGAAGAAAATGTTGCCTGTGATTCTGATTTAATAAAAAAAGAAAGTCGTTGTGAAAAAGAAGACTATGCTCAAACACTGCACGTAAGTCAACTAGAGTACTTGCTCAATCAATTTTCTAGTTTCCTTATAAAAATTGATTTTATTGAGCCTAGCCAAGAGAGTAGTAAGGCAGGCTCTTTTTCATTATTGGCTTCGTTATTTCTGTCAAATTCCAACGGAGACCAACTCTTTCAAATCCCAGAACTCGTTGATCTTGTTTCGCTTGTTTTGGATACAACCTCTCCCACTCAAAAAATTAAAAATAATTTAAAATCTTTTTGTACTGAAAACAAAAATACATTTGAAATGGTGTGTGTTTCAAAAAATATTTTTCCAATGATGTGGGATAAAAATATTATTGAATTTGATTTGTCTAACTATATGCCTCTATTTCATAAGTATTCACAAGAAAGTTCCAGTGTTGAAATTAATAGATATCTAGATAATATCGCGGGTTTTACGAGAACATGCCATTTGGATTCGACTGGGGAAGTTTTACCTTTAAGATCAAGTGAGCTTAATTCTATTTTTTTAGGGATGATGTTTGTTGAAAATTTATTTATACGATTTGATGATAATAAAAATAATCAACTAGAGCCAGAAGAAGTTGATAATGCTTATAATAGCTTGTTCAAAGGTTTGCTGGGTGCATTTTTGCCAGCAGGTCTAGGTGAAGGTATGAAATATAAAATTTTTCAATATTTAATAAAATATCAAACTATTCCTAAGACTGGCCAGGCATTAGGGTGGATTTTTAGAACAGATAAATTTAGAAAAAGTACCATTACAAGAGCAGGTCTTGCGAGTATAATGAATTTAATCAACAAAGAAGCGAGTAAAGCTTCTTTAAAAAATAAAGGAATTCCTCCGTATAATTGCGATAGGTTTAAATAAATTTATGAGTAAAGATAAACTATTTAATTTAAGTGAAACAAAAAAAGAGTATAAAACGTACAGAGATATTTTAGAGAGTAGTTGGAGGTCACTTTGACGGTGATAAAAAAAATGCTCGCTTGCATGAAATAACAGAAATTGAAAAACTACCCGGATTTTGGGAAGACAGTGTTCAGGCTTCAAAAATTCAAAAAGAAAAATCAATCTTAGAAGAGTCATTAAAAGATTACTATCTTTTAAAAAATTCACTTGATGAACTTTCTGTATTAATTGAATTCAGTGCAGATGGTGATCTGGACTCTCAAAACGAAACATTTGTTTTACTTGAATCTCTTAAAGAACTCGCAGAAAAAACTGAAAAATCCTCTCTTCTCAACGGGGAAATGGATGGCAATAATGCGATTGTTTCAATCAATGCAGGTGCTGGGGGAACGGAATCTTGTGATTGGGCTTATATGCTTTATCGAATGATTACGAGATGGTGTGAGTCAAAAAATTATAAACTGGCACTTATTGATACTCAGGATGGAGATAGCGCTGGAATTAAATCCTGTACTTTTTCAGTGGAAGGAAATTTTGCTTATGGATATCTTAAGTCCGAGAGTGGAATTCATCGCTTGGTGCGAATTTCACCTTTTGATTCTAATGCACGAAGACACACCTCCTTTGCTTCAATTTATGTTTCTCCAGAGGTTGATGATTCTATTGAAATAGATATTCATGAAAATGATATAAAAATTGATGTTTACCGGGCAGGTGGTGCTGGAGGTCAATCAGTCAATACGACTGATTCAGCCGTTCGTATAACGCACAAGCCATCGGGGTTAGTGGTTACTTGTCAAAATGAAAGATCGCAATTGCAAAATAAATTAACGGCTATGAAGGTTTTAAAGTCCAGACTTTATGAAAAAGCGATGGAAGAAAAAAGAGCAGAGCAGGCTAAAATAGAAGAGAGCAAAAAAGAAATAGGTTGGGGGTCACAAATTAGATCCTATGTTCTTCATCCTTATAAAATGGTGAAAGATCATCGTACTGATTGTGAATCAGGAAATCCAGATAAAATCCTTGATGGATATTTAGATGATTTTATGAAATCTTTTCTTGAATCAAAAATTGTTTAGTTGTTCTTGTTGTTTAGCTTCGTCAATTTTTTCAAGTTGCTTATCGATACTAATAATTCTGCTAATTCGATAAAGTAAGGTTTTTTCTTGAATTTGGTCACTGGTAATTTCTTTAAATCCTTGCAGGAAATCATTCTCAATAAGTTGTCTTTTAATAATAGATACTTGAGTTACTTCTTGATTGAGACGAAATCCCTTTGCCACATTGATAGTTAGTTTAAATTGAGCTGCTTTAATGCGATCGGTGCTTCCAAAAGAATCTGCAAAATTAACTTCGGTTGTATTGTCAGACCATCTTGTTTTAATAACTCCAGCCTCTTGGTTTTGTTCTAGAATTGGAAAATTAGCTTGTGTCACTAATTCAATAACGGCTTTCCAAGTTCGATTGTAATCAACACTATATGTCTCAGTTGGAATACTTAGATCATTGGTGACTTCTTTAAATTGATCATAAGAAGCACAGGAAAAAAATATAAATAAGATAAAAATATTTTTCATGAATTCTCTTTTTTGCGTAGGAAGTAAGATATTACAAGTATTATTAAAATTAAAAAAGAAAATGGCAATATTGAGTATCTTTGATAAAGAGTTGGTTGGTGCTTTGAATTGAGATAAAGGCGGTGATCCAGAATGTCTTTTTGATTCGTTTTTAAGGAATCACTTTCCTCGCCATCTGGATAGAGAATTGAAGTAATTCCGGTGTTTGTACTGCGAACAAGAGGAATTTGAAATTCAAGAGCTCTCCAGCTCGCTAATATCTTGTGTTGCGTGGGTTCAAGGGAATCGCCATACCAAGAATCATTCGTTAAATTGACCATGAAGTGAGTTTCTTTCACATTGTTTAAAAAATCTGCAATAAAGCGAGTATCAAGAATCTCGTAGCAAATAGGAGTTATAAAATTAAACTCGCCATTTAAACTATATTGTCTAAATTCTTCTCCTTTATCAAATAAAGAAACAGCAGAAAATATTTCTTGAGCTTTATTATTTAGAGGCCCAAAAGGAAGTGTTTCTCCAAAAGGAATGAGGAGATGTTTATTGTAGCTAGGAGAAATATTAAAATGATTATCAATAAAAAAAGTTGAATTGTAGCTCTTGTTTTTTTGGTTTTCATTGATGATACCATAGCCGCCAAAAAGAAAATTAGCTTTACTGATGTTGACAATATTTTGAATTGAACTAGGCACATTGGGGCGCTCAGAATTTATATCAAAAGGATAAGCGGTTTCAGGCCAAATGATAAGATCAATTTTTTGCTCAGAGGGAATAAGACTCAGTTTGGTATAGCGATTAATGATTTCGTTATAAGCATTTTTCCCTCCCGATTCAGACTCTAATTTTAGAAGGTTTCCAATATTGGCTTGCACAAGTCTAATGTTAATATTCTGGTCATAGCTTTTGTGATCAGTGAGAGGGAAGAAAAATCCTAAAACAATAATTGTGATAATTGAGATTACAGGAAGGAAATAGGATTTTTTTTTATGAGCAATAACAATTTCAAAAACTATCCAATAGCTTAAAAAAGAATAAATGAGAAATCCAAAATAGGGAGCAAGAAATAAGATTGATTTTAAATGAGTCCAGCTGTGAGCGAGATAGACCGCAAATTGTTGAGGAAGATAATACTCGAGTAAACAGAGAATAAAAGCCAGAATAATCGGGAGAGCAAAGTGGTATTTTTTCTCAAATTTATAATTTTTTAAGCAAAGATAACCTATAAAAAAAACGGTGTAGGGAGCAATGCTAATAAGAGAAAAAATAAACATAATAAAGATAGAAGCAATTGTGGGAATCCCTGCGAATTGATCAAAGGTATAAATAAGCCAATAAAAACCAAGAAAGGTAATGACCGACATATAAAGAAAAAAATAAAAGAACATTTTCAGGCTATGAGTTTGTTTTTTTATAAAAGTGCCAAAAAGAACAAGGCTTAGAATTGGAAAAAAAAAATATCCTTGAAATAAAAAATTAGGAAATCCTAAGGTGTATAAAAAAGCAGCAATGCAAACAATCAGTATGTTAATCATATAAAAATAATCATAGACTGATTATTTTTTACCTGCAATATGTGCTTGAGCAATAGTTCGGTTGAGTATCGGAGGATTAAGGACATTGGCTACATATGCGAGCGATTTACTTGCATTCAGTTTCCCACCTGAAACAGTTTTGTTCTCTAGGCTAGCTATTTTATCTGCAGATTTAATAATCGCTTCTTTGATTAGTTGGTAAGTTGCTTGAGGGTAGATACTTTTTATTAGTGCCGCAACTCCCGAAACAAAAGCCGTTGCCTGGCTTGTTCCAGCGAGATAAGCCAACGAATTACCTTTCATTGTTGATTTTATGCGCTGACCTGGTGCAGAAATATGCACCGTTTTCTTTCCCCAGCTTGATTGCCCAATAAGTTCCAAATTTTGATCATAAGCATTAACCGAAATGATGTTATCTAGATTGTAGCTTGCAGGATAAAAACTATTTTTCGCGTTATCAATATCAAGTTTTTCATTTCCAGCAGCCACAATAACGAGTTTTCCTTTTTTCTTTGCGATCTCAATAAGGGCTTTTTCTTGAGCACTGCTTCCCTGGCCTCCCCCTGATATATTAATAATATCGACTTCATCACAATTAACAGCAAAATTAAGAGCCTGAAGAGAAGCTTGCAAATTGGCTTCACCAGAAAGTGCAGGATCAAAATATTTAAGAATAAGAAATTGAGCATCACTATAGACACTTTTAATAATACCAGCAATATGAGTTCCATGACCGTGGTTATCAATCGGCGTTGAGGTCATTTCTTTCTTTGAGAAATCAAAACCATAAAAATCTTTACTCAGTTTTTTATTTTGAAACTTAAGAGGTAAAAGAGGATGCTTTTGAGGAACATAAATATTATTTTTTAAAATTTCATGATTAAAATCAATTCCAGAATCAATAATGGCGACAATAATATTTTTCTTTTTTACTTTTTCTAAACGTGAAGGAACATCAATCGATGAAGCGCTATTTTTTTCAATTCCCCAAGAGGTAAAATCAACTTTAAGCGCCCAGATATTTTGAGAAACAAGGAATAAAAAAATAATAAGATACATTTTTTTAACCATACACACCTTTCTTCGCGACATCCGTTATTGATGTTTATATAGCAAGGATGTTGCCAAGGTGGGGTTCGTTTAAATTTAATAGGATAGGCTTGAGAAATGTTTAGATTGTGGCTAGGTGTCTAAAAACTAGACACCTAAACAAAGTGAAATTAAGCAGACTTTAAGTGCTTTAACTCTTTTTCTTTTTCTTCTGCGTGAACAATACATAATTTAGCGGCAGGATTATGGGAAAGTCTTTTAAAAGATATTTCATCACCGCACTCTTCGCAATGACCGAATTCATGGTTTTCAATTTTTATAAGCGCTTCAGTTATAGCTCTAAGCTTGGCATGATCCCTTGATTTCATTTCAACCGAAATGTTTTGATAGATGAGACTATTGGCTAAATCGCCCTCTTCGCTTAAGTCCTCACTAGATACAACTAAATCTTTGTCATAAGTCTCCATATGATTAAGAATTCTTTGTTTCTCGACAAGAAGCAGTTTCTTTAACTCTTCTATTTTTGTTTTATCCATATTTCCTCCCAAGGAAAGTCACTCTAAGCTACCTTATCGGATGGATAAAAAATTACTTTAATTAGGAAAGTTATTTTGAAAATTGGATAATATCGTCTAAAGCTTCAACCGTTTCTTCTTTTACCGTGTCAACCATGAGAAAAGAAGAAAGCTTTTTGATTTTAATAATATTGCGATAGTGGAGAATATTGCCATTGGAACTTGGAATAATTTCGAACAATCCGTCTAGTTTTTCAAAAAAACTAGAGGATTTAAGCGTCCACGAGATAATATTGGTTTTCGAAAGGTCATACTCGAGAACATAGCGATCCTCGTCAGGAATGAAGGGCAGATCAGGAAGTATGACACAAAAATTAACGGTGCATATTCTTCTCGCTTTATCTTGAGCCGTGACAAGAGTAGATTTTATTTGAGGCATGATTTTAGGGTATTGCTCAAATTTTTGAAATTGCCCAAGGATATAAGGAGCATTTTTTTTGAATGGTAAAACCATAGGCATCAGCTTGTACTGTACTATCTTTTTTAGACCCAGAAACAATTTTTTTACCTTGTTCAAGTTCCTTGATCGTCTCAGAGTTAAGCGTAAGAGCCTGAAGAGTAAAAGTGAGAAGAGCGAGAATAAAGATTATGAATGTTTTCATTTTTTGAGCTTAAGACAGCATTTTAAAACTTTGAAGGTTTTAAATACTTTCATGTAATTTTTACAATCATTGCTGATAGAGACTGAAAAAATGCTATCCTTTATTTATGTTTTTAGTAGTTTTTTCATTTTTTTTCCTTTTTTCCTGCTCAGGAGATGGGAAACATCCTCGCAAATTAATCACGCAAGCACCTCTCAATGCGTTAAGTTCCGTTGAAATAGAATGCAAGCTTAATTTGTGCCCCAAAGGATTAGTGGTTGTTCAAAAAGATGCGAAGCCGGTTTGCCTAGGTATGAGAATTGGTAAAAAAATTATTGTAAACAATAATTGTATTGAAGAAAATAAAGTAGAGTGTTCCGCGGATGTTGCTTTTTTTGATTTGTATACTAAGGTAAAAAGATTTTGCCTTGAACAGAAAAAAGAAGAAAATACACCCTATACTTTTTTTTCAACACAGGATTATCCTGATGACGGACAAGATCTTGCGCTTGTAAATAAGACGACATCTGCGACCGTGTGGAGATTAGAATCAAAAAATAATGAAAAGGCTTTTAATATTATACCGACTAGCTGTTTGGTTATTGACGACAACTATCAATACCCCAAACAGAGCAAGGATAAGTGGGCAAGTTTTATCTTTCTCGAAAATTGCTCCGATAGTTTTCAAAAAGGAAATCTGGTTACCAATCAGACTGGAAAATTCATGGGCTATTTAAGCAATAAAATTTCAGATAAAATCTGGAGAGTTGAAAATGTTTTTTGTGGATTTAGCTCTGAAGGGTGTATTGCACTCGATGATAATTTATTGGAAACAAATCGCACACAATATTATAAACGTGAGGTTTTACAAGCATATAATTACATTGAAAAATCTTTGGAAATTCAAAGCTCGATTCTTGAAATAAAACCTCGGCTAGACAACATAGACCCCTTTGAAATACAAGACTCATATCCAGTTCATTTTAATTTTGATTGTTTTCATTTCAGTGAAGGATGGATAAAAAACTTTTGCAAAAAAGATTGTGAGTCAGGCATTAAACTGTCCAAATTAAAAGAGGAAGGGATTTTAAATATAAAGCTCTATCCAGGAGATATAAACGTTGAAATTGCAGCAAATGATTTAATAAAAACTAAAATTCCATCAGAACAAATATTTAAAATCGTTTTTAATCCGAAATTACTTTACAGTGAAAAACAAAGTTCAATTCGAGTTTACGACTCTAATAAGCAATTGGTAATTCAGAAGCATCTAGGGATTTGTCAAAAGTAATGCCTTATAATGCTCAATATTTTTTCGATGTTCATTGTAGCTAGACGCAAACCAATGACTGCCTCTGCCATTACTTACAAAATAGAGAAAGTCCGTTTTTTCTGGATCAATCGCCGCATAAATTGAACTAAGACTTGGATTGGCAATGGGGCCTATCGGAAGCCTTGGAAGAGTGTAAGTATTATAGTTGTTTACTTCTCGTAGGTCTTGTTTGCGAATATTTCCATCATAGCGTTCATACATACCATAAATGGTAGTTGGATCGGACTGAAGAGGCATGCCAATATTTAATCTATTGTGCATAACACTTGAAATTGTGCGCTTTTCTTTTTCACTTGAGGTTTCTTTTTCAATAATACTAGCGAGAGTGATGATCTGCATTTTAGAGAGAGGATAATTAGGAGGAAAAATATTTTTGGTTTTTTGTTGAAAAAGATCAAACATTGTTGTGATGACATTTTTTACTTTAGTGTTTTCTGCAAAATAATAGGTTTCGGGATAGAGGAAACCTTCAATTGAGCTGATGTTTTCTTTAGTCAGAGCGGACACCCAGTTAGAGTCTTTACAGTAGAAAATAAATTCATCGCGTGAATTTATTATTTTGTTTTCCTGTAAAACATTGGCAATTTGATAGATATTAAATCCTTCAGGGATGGTTATCTTCGTTAAACGCTGAAGGCCTTTTTCTAAAATATGGTGAAGTCTATAAATAGATGTCCTCGGCGGGATTGCGTAAGTTCCAGCTTTCAATGAAGACGTAGAACGATTAAGATAGCTAAAAATAATAAAGGCGTATTTGTTTTT
>CAYQEW010000044.1:9904-11853 GCA_964416605.1 uncultured Bacteriovoracaceae bacterium
TTTTAATTGCTTGGTTTTCATAAAGTGTTTGAGCAATGCCATGCAAATTAGCTCCTTTGTCAATTGTGACAATATGAGAAGGTGTTTGGTAGGTCATAAAAAACTGAGAGAATATTAAGAATATTCCAAGCATAATGGCGGTTAAAAATAGTAAAAATTTTTTCATATTCCTTTCTCTTTTATGAAGTCTTCTAAAATGACTAACGCAGACATTATATCGATCATTTTCATATCGATCTTAAAATTAAAACGAGGAGAATTCTCCATCCTACTTTTAGCTTCATAAGTAGAAAGTGTTTCATCTTGTTCAAGGACCTCAATATTTCCAAAATGATTTCTGCAGATTTCTAAAAATTTCATCGCTCTTTTGGAGCTACTGGTGATTTTTCCATCTAAGAGTTTTGGTACGCCAATCACGAGAATACGAACTTCTTCATTTTTTATAATTTTTTCTAATTCTTTTAAAACATGCTCCAAGCTATGATGGATAATTCGCTCATAGGTTAAAGGGTAGGGATCATTTCCTGGTGTGAATAGTGCAGAGCCAATGACTTTTTCACCGTAATCGAGAGCGAGAATAGTTTTTCCCTGATATTCTTGATAGCGAATATAGGAATCCCATTTTTCAGACATGGCAAAAGCTAACAAAACTTTGAGCAAACGTGAACCATCTAGGGAGTTTTTTCATAAAAGGATAAAAATCTTGACAAGAATAAGAGACAAGATAATATTAGGTTAATCAACAGAGGTTTCTACCTATTTTCAAAATCATATTTCTGAATAAAAAGTTTTATTCAAAAAATTTCAGGAGACATAAATGCATTTAAATGATTTGCGAGCAAAAAACATCAAAGAACTCAATCAAATGGCAACAGAAGCAGGTATTGAAAATGCTTCGAGCATGAAAAAACACGAAATTATTTTTACCTTTCTCTCTGAACATGCTCAAAAAGATGAGCTTATTTTTGGAGAAGGTGCTTTAGAGATTTTACCCGATGGTTTTGGGTTTCTTCGTTATCCTGGTTATAACTATTTGCCTGGAGCCGATGATATTTATGTCAGCCCTAGTCAAATTAGACGCTTTGGACTTCGCACGGGAGATACGATTGTTGGCGAAATTCGTCCTCCGAAAGAAGGAGAAAGATATTTTGCCTTAGTTAAAATTGATAATATCAATTTACGTGATCCAGCAGAGCATAAACAAACGATTTTATTTGAAAACTTAACGCCACTTTATCCAGAAAAAAAGATTAATTTAGAAGCGAAACCAACAGGGTATTCTACGCGAATTATTGATCTTTTTGTGCCTCAAGGTTTTGGACAACGATGTCTTATCGTTGCTCCGCCAAAAGCAGGGAAGACCGTGCTCTTACAAGATATGGCCAATGCCATTATTGCCAATCATAAAGACTCTTTTCTTATTGTACTTCTGATCGATGAAAGACCGGAAGAGGTAACGGATATGAAACGCAATGTTGATGCAGAGATTATCTCATCAACATTTGATGAGCCTGCTAGTCGTCACGTACAAGTTGCCGAGATGGTTTTAGAAAAAGCAAAACGTTTAGTTGAAGCAGGAAAAGACGTTATTATCTTACTTGATTCAATCACTAGACTTGCAAGAGCTTATAATACAGTTGTTCCGCCTTCAGGAAAAATTCTTTCAGGAGGGGTTGACTCTAATGCGCTTCATAAACCGAAGAGATTTTTTGGGGCTGCGCGAAATATTGAAAATGGTGGTTCCTTAACAATTATTGCCACTGCGTTAATTGATACAGGTTCTAGAATGGATGAGGTTATTTTTGAAGAGTTTAAAGGAACTGGAAACTCCGAAATTCAACTTGATCGCAAGTTGATGGAAAAGAGAATCTTCCCATGTCTCGATATAAATAAATCTTCAACAAGAAAAGAAGATTTACTCATTGATAATGTTGATCTTCAAAAAATAT
>CAYQEW010000045.1:0-11661 GCA_964416605.1 uncultured Bacteriovoracaceae bacterium
AGCGACTTTTATTATCAATGCTCATTTAGATAATATTTCCATCGAAGGCAAAATAAATTCTCCAGAAACAAGTGGATTACTCGCTCCAATCATTTTATCAGGAACAATCAATCATATTATAACCTCTGGAGAAATTGTATCTAACGGTACTCAGAATTCCGGAGGGATCGCCGGTCTTATTGGAAATATTGCGCCAGGATTAGGCTCAGGAAATCTTCTTATTGAAAATAGCATCAGCCACGTTAACATAAATGCGAATCGCAGTGCAGGTGGGGCTTTTGGCACTGTTGGTGATGACACCGTTATTAGAGATTCTTACGCGACTGGCAATATTGTGACTCAAGGTCTCACTATTGATGATGGAAAAAGTGGAGGTTTTCTTGGGACAGGTCCCGGAACCAATTCAATTATTGAACGCTGTTACGCCACTGGAAATGTGACAGGAAGCATACAAGGAAGAGATATTGGAGGTTTTGTGGGAGGCATTGAAATAAGTGGTGCTATTATTCGCCAATGCTATGCCACTGGTGATGTTTTAGGCAATGGCCCCACTGGAGGATTTGTTGGAGTTATGAACGGAGCAGGAATTATCCAAGATAGTTACTCCACTGGATCGGTTGGTGTTATAAATCCTCCAGCTCAAGATGGTATAGGAGGATTTGTAGGGGTTATGGGAGGAACAGGTGCGGGTCTTGATGTTATTGAGAGATCTTATTCTTCTGGACAAGTAACTGGCTTAAACTCAAATAGCGTTGGAGGATTTATTGGACGAGATGCTCCAAGTGCCGTGCTCACTGATTCTTTTGCTCTGGGCAATGTCAATAGTACAGGCGTCAATGTTGGGCCATTTTCAGGACTTAATACTTTTATTTCTCATGCTTCCAACTATTATTTTTCTGGAAGCACTTGTTCTGGTTGCGACAATACAATTGGCAATGCCGACGCCATATTAACTCGTTTTTACAATCCCAACACAAGCTTTGGGTTTACTTGGGACAATGTGAGCATTTGGAATTTTGGAGCCGGGCTTCCGACTCTTAAATAAGGCAAAAAAAATTTATGAAAAATCTATTTCTCGCTTTCCTTTTTATTTTTCTCTCCTGTTCCGATGGACACCATCTCGATGGAACTGGCTCCATTCAACTCATTGGTCATTGTAAAGAGCCACTTCCTTCCATGACAACCTATAAGGCCCTTGGTGCAGGGACTCCCAGTGATCCTTATTTAATCTTTTCTGCTCAGCAATTAAAATCTATTGCTGATGATAGAACGGCTTGGAATAAATATTTTGAGCAATGTACTGATATTGATGCATCAACTGTTGCCCCGTTTATGATCGGTGATGCTTTTGATTTAACCGGAGCAGTCGTTCCCGCTCCCACGGCTTTTTCGGGTTCTTATAATGGGAACAATTATGCCATTAACAATTTTCACTATGATGATCCAGCCGCTTCATCGGTTGGCCTATTTCGCTTTATCGACAAAGGCATTATTGATCAAGTGGTCATGAATAATGTGGATGTCTCTGCTTCAGCTTTTGCTGGAGGGCTTGCTGGAGTCATCATGAATGGCACCATTCAAAACACCGAAGTAAATGGTAAGGTTTCTATCGTTGGGAGTCCCCTTTTTGATGCTGGTGCCGGATTGATTGCCGCTGGCGCTTTTTTTGGAAAACTCACTCATTTAAAAACTCAAGGCACTGTCTCCGCTTGTCCAAATTGTTTAGTAACCGGTGGTGTTGTAGGCATTATTGGCAATCTCCTTGGTCTACCTGTAGGCTCAATACTAGTCGATGATGTCTCAAGCTCTGCTGATATCACAGGAGGAAGTACTCTTGGAGGAGCTTTTGGAATAATTGGAGAAAATAGCACGATAAAAAACTCTCACTCCTCTGGCAACGTCACCTCCACTTCCACTACTACTTCTGGTTCATCAGGTGGTTTTGCAGGTGGAATAAACGGAGCCACTGTTATTGTGGAAAACTGTTTTACCACAGGCAATGTCAATGGAAGCAATACGGGCAGAGATGTTGGGGGATTTATAGGAGGAATGGGTGCTGGAATCATACGCTCTTGCTACGCCTCTGGTAATGTCAGTGGCAATGGCCCGGTTGGAGGTTTTGCGGGCGTTATGAACGGATCGGGAACCATTGAAGACTCTTACTCTTTAGGAAATGTGACGGTTGTTAATCCACCTGCCCAAGATGGAGTAGGCGGATTTGTGGGCACCATCGGTGGAACAGGAGGATCAGATAGCATCACGCGCAGTTACAGCAGTGGGTCCGTTATGGCTTTTAATTCTAACCGAGTCGGTGGATTCATCGGGGGAGACTTTATAAGCACCGCGAGCCTCACTTCTTCCTTTGCCACGGGCAGTGTCTCTGCTTCTGGTGGTAATGTGGGTCCCTTTGTCGGAAGCAATAATACCGTTGTTCACAGCAGTAGCTATTATTTAGGCAGTGCCGCTTGTACCGGATGTGACAATGCCATCGGCACAGGAACTCTCGTGCTCGCAAATTTTTATAATCCCAACGCCAGCTTTGGATTTACCTGGGACAATGTGAATATTTGGAATTTTGGAGCTGGGCTTCCGACTCTTAAATAAGGTAAAAAATTTATGAAAAATCTATTTCTCGCTTTCCTTTTTATTTTTCTCTCCTGTTCCGATGGACACCATCTCGATGGAACTGGCTCCATTCAACTCATTGGCAATTGTAAAGAGCCCTTGCCTTCCATGACCACCTATAAAGCACTAGGAAGTGGTACCGCAGCTGATCCGTACCTTATTTTTTCTGCTCAGCAATTAAAATCTATCGCTGATGATAGAACTGCTTGGGATAAACACTTTGAACAATGCGCTGATATTGATGCATCGATAGTTACCCAATTTAGAATTGGAGGTAATCCTCTTGATCCTGCTGATAAGGGTTTTTCTGGATCCTTTAATGGAAATAATTATACCATTAATAAATTTCGCTATAATGATCCTGCTGATTTTCTCGTGGGCCTTTTTAGATCATTAGACAAAGGTACTCTTAAAAATATTGTAATGAAAAATCTCAAAATCACAGGCGCCTCAGCGATTGGTGGTCTAGTCGGAGCAATGGTTGATGGCACTATTACTGACTCTCAAATCGAAGGCACTATCAACGCCAATGAAACTGTTGGAATGCTTGCTGGCGTTATTTTTTCAGGCACTGTGCAAAATGTGCATACTGCTGGCTTAATAGAAGCTGCAACTAACGCAGCGGGAGGTATCAGTGCTCTCGTTGGCAATTTTTTTCCTCCCTTCGGTTCAGGCTCAACAACTATTGACGGTGTTTCTAGTTCTGTTGATCTTGTTGCCTTCGATGGAATAGGAGGAGCTTTTGGTGCCATCGTCGATGGAGCAACTGTTAAAAATTCCTTTGCGACAGGCACTGTCACAAGCAATAGCCCTACCAATAGCGGATCAGCAGGAGGATTCACAGGAGGCTTAAATGGAATTGCTCTTGTTGAAAATTGTTTTGCCACTGGTAATGTGAGTGGAAGTAATACGGGCAGAGATGTCGGAGGATTTGTGGGAGGCCACGCCAAAGGGACTATTCGCCACTCTTATGCAACTGGAAATGTCACTGGCAATGGCCCAGTTGGCGGATTCGTCGGTGTTATGAACGGCGAGGGTATAATCGAAGATTCATTTTCCACTGGATCCGTTGTCACTAAAAATCCTCCTGGACAAGATGGCACAGGTGGATTTGCTGGCACCATTGGAGGAACCGCAGCCGCTATCGATCAGATTCATCGCTGTTATTCCTCGGGTAATATCAATGGAGTAAACTCTAATGCAGTAGGGGGTTTTGTTGGAAGAGACGCTAACAATGCTGTCATTAGTGATTCTTTCACTATAAGCAATGTTACTTCAACGGGAGTTCAAGTAGGTCCATTTTCGGGACAAAATAACATTTCTCTTGCTAGTTCTTATTATTTTTCCGGCAGCTCTTGTTCGGGTTGTGATAATGCAAATGGCAATGCCAATGGGAGTCTTGCAAGTTTTTATAATCCCAATACAAGCTTTGGATTTACTTGGGATAATGTGAATATTTGGAATTTTGGAGCTGGGCTTCCGACTCTCAAGTAAAAAATAACTACATAGATTTTTTTTCTAAAAAATCCATTGGATCATTTTCAAATATTTCATAGTCTTCAAAGGATATAATAATACATTTAGCATGTGGAAATTTTTCTTTAAATTTTAAAAGACCTTTTGCAGATTTTTTTCTGCCACTTTTCACTTCTATGGCAAAAACTTTTCTTCCTTTTTTTAAAACAAAATCAACTTCGTCATTTTTTTCTCTCCAATAATAAAGATCTTCATTGGTTCTTATTAATTGACTGCCAACAAGTAATTCAAAAACTCTTCCTTTTTCTTCGGCGGTATATTCATCTTGAATTTCTAAATAATACAGAGCAGGAGCAAGAGGAAGTATTTTAGGAGTTGATGATTTTGTTAGGATTTTTTTCTCTGAATATTTACTGAGAACTTTTATTAAGAATGCTCCCTCGTAAAGACTCAAATAATATTTAATCAGATCCGTATTTCCTTTACTTTGCAATTGACCCAAAAGCTTTGTGTAGCTTATTTCCTGAGCAGGATAAGATATGATAATCTCAAATGCCTGCTTAAAAAGAGAAGGACTTTTAACTGTTTGGTATTGAAGAATATCTTTTTCAATAACCGTTAAAATAATTGATTGTTTTACATAATTAACCCAATCTTTTCCCATAAACTGATAGGAGCCTGGATAGCCTCCGACTTTAATATACGTTTCTAAATTTAATCCATAGCCATTATGGGATTCCGAAAAATTCCAATGATAGGCTCGATGAAGCACAAATCTTCCAGTAAGGCTCTCCGTTAAGCCTTTTTGAATTTCAAGTGAGCTCGATCCAAGAAGAATACAAGTGACTCTTATTTTATTTTTTTGATCTTCGTCCCAAAGTTTTTTAACAAGGGCAGACCAATTTTCACATTTTTGAATTTCATCTATAACTAATATTTTATTTTCTGATTTAGCCTTCAGCCAAATCTCAATAAGCCACTCAGAAGAGGCATTAAAAACCTCATCTGCACTGTGATAATGATAATTATCTTTATGATTTAATTGTAAATAATTTAAAATCGTTGTTGTTTTTCCAACTTGTCTGGGCCCAATAATAACTTGCAAAAATTTAGAATGATTGTTTAGAAAGCTTTCTACTGACTTTGTAAATCCAAGAGAAATGAGGTTTTCCATTTTGATAGGATAGCCTATTATTTTTACTAGGTCAACCTAGTAAAAATAATAGCAGCGTCTAAGAACTAGACAGCTCCGTAATCTTTATACAGCGCCTTCTTCTTCTGGGAAAGATTTTCTCTATTATTTTAAATACTTAGCAGTCATGCGTTTTTGGCATTGGTTCTGCAATATGAATGGGCAAGAGAGTATAAAAAAAGGGAGATCACAATGAAAAAATTAATTATCTTAGCAATGGTTCTTATGTTTAACGTCACGGTTTATGCAGAGTCAGTTGCTTCTCAAATAGGTGAACAAGACGAAGTAGAGTGTCCTTATAAAGATGAGCAATCGGCAGATCGTTTGATCAATGGTGGATCATCAGTTCAAGGCTCAGAGGGCGCCAGTTCAACTAATGCTTAATGTTTCGGGGGTGGTATAAAAAAGTGGTCGGGGTGAGAGGATTTGAACCTCCGACCTTCTGCTCCCAAAGCAGCTACGCTACCAAGCTGCGCTACACCCCGATCTTTTTTAATTGAGACTAGGAGTCTATGAGATTTTATGGATTTCGGCAATATCCGGTCAAAAATTTTTCTGCCATAGCGCAAGCCTTAGCGCGGTGCGAATTCAGGTGTTTCCACTCTGGTATTTGCGCTAAACTCTGGTCCTGACCTTCTGGAATAAAGATACTATCATAGCCAAAGCCCCCACTGCCACTAGCTTCTTGAGCAATTCTTCCCTGCAATCTCCCTTCAAAAAAGAAAATTTCCTCATCATTTAAATAAAAACAAAGCACACAAACAAAATAAGCTGAGCGTTTAGAATCTTTAAAATCTTTCATGAGTTCTAAGACTTGTGCACATTTTACTGTGTAATCTTCTGACTGCGGGTAAAAACGCGCCGACTGCACCCCTAAAATATCTGGCAAAGCCTCGACAACAAGCCCTGAATCATCAGAAAAAATGGGTGCTTTAAATTTATCAAAATAAGCCTTGGCCTTTAGCAAAGCATTTTCCGAAAAAGTGCTCCCCGTTTCCTCAACCACTAAGCTAACAGGAGCTGATTTTATTTCCCAGGGCAAAGCTTTAAAAAGCTTCCCCAGCTCTTGAACTTTATGGTTATTCGAAGAAGCTAAATAAATAAAACTCATTGTAAAATCTTATCCTGTGCCGCAAAAACCTTACCAAGAGCTATTTTCGAGCAATCAATGAGTGCCTGAAGTTGCTGAGCATCAAAAGGCTCACCTTCTGCGGTGCCTTGTATTTCCACAAATTTGCCTGAACGAGTCATCACAATATTCATATCTGTTTCACAACTTGAGTCTTCTTCATAATTAAGGTCGGCAATAATACTTCCCTCTTTATCAATCCCGACACTGAGCGCACCGAGCTGTTCTTTAATGGGATTGCCCTTTAACTTTCCTTGACTCGTCAATTGATTCACCGCTAGTTGCAACGCCACATAAGCCCCTGAAATAGAGGCTGTGCGCGTTCCACCATCAGCCACCAAAACATCGCAATCAATAAGAATAGAATTTTCACCAAGTTTTTCTAAGTCGATAATAGCGCGCAAGCTTCTGCCAATAAGACGCTGAATTTCTTGAGTGCGTCCGGAAATAGAATTTCTTTCGCGTTTAATGCGTGTATGAGTCGCTCCCGGAAGCATTGAGTACTCCGCCGTTACCCATCCCTTTCCCTGCCCTTTCATCCAAGGTGGCACGGAATTTTCTACGATGGCCGTAATCATGACTTTGGTTTGACCAAAATTGACAATAACACTGGCTGGATGATGGGGGTTAATATTTTTTTCAAAAAATATTTCTCTTGGTTCTGATCTTTTTATTAGACTCATGAGCGTTCCTTTTGATAGGTTTGATTGATGGAATATTATTTTTTTGAATCAATTGATTCTACACAAGACTTTCTTAAAAGAAAATTAAAAGAAAACAAATCAAGCAAAAAGCTCCTCGCCTGCGCTCTTTCTCAAACAGCGGGCTATGGGCAACGCAAAGCTCAGTGGCTCACAACCAATAATTCCATTGCAATGAGTTTTAATATCGCTCCTTGCGCCATGCTGACTCTCACTTCTCTTGAAATAGGACTTTTATGTTGCCATTTTTTTTCTGAGCATTTTAACCAAGAACTTTTTTTGAAGTGGCCCAATGATATTTATAATAAAGAACACAAAAAAGTTGGAGGTATTTTGCTTCATACTTTTGATAATGAATGCATCGTAGGAATAGGTATTAATTTACAAAAAAATCCTCAATCAATTGAGAACAGTGCCTCTCTTCATCTTGAAGCAGATTCTTTTGAGATTTCTTACAAACTTCATCAATACATTTTTGCTAATCGAATGAGCCCTTCGGAAATTTTAGAAAAATTTAAAAATAAATGTTTTCACTTAAAACAAAATGTTGTGTGCGACAAAACGAGTGGAGAGTTTTTAGGTATTGATGAATTTGGCAGAGCTCTCATTCAAAATGAAAACAATGAAATTACTGCTCTGAGTAGTGGGCCCCTTACTTTCTTTTGAGAGAAGGACAAAAAGGATTTTTAGCAGGAGCATGGAGCCAAAGATAATCCGCCACATCGGCAGCTTTTAAATACTGTGGATTTTTGTCTTTCGTATTCACCAAATGAGCCGCCATTCCAACTTGTTTAGCGGCATCAATTTCTGTTTGATTTTCTCCCACAAAAAGCATAGGGCAGTTTGAGCCTAGATCCATCGCTTGCTGAAACATAAAGAGGGCTGGCTTTCTTTCACTTGTTTTCATGGAAATAATAATTTCATCAAAAATAGCCCAATCAAATGGAGCAGCTCCTACCCAATTATTATTGACCTCAGCCTTAAGACGATTGAGTTTCTCATTATAATTACTTCCCCAATCTTCAGGGATATTGGAAATAAGGCCAATTTGATAACCATAAAGTTTAAGTTGTTTTAAAGTATTATAAGCGTTTTTATAATAATCAACTTTGGTAAAATCCGTTGTGTCTACAAGCGTATTACCTAAGTCAAAATACACCCAAGTAGCTTGAGATAAATTGGTAAAAAGAATAAAAGATAAAAGAATAATTTTTTTCATGTAATCTTTTTATTGTGACGGACGATATACAAAAACACAAGAATATGAATCAAACACATACTTACAGCACAAAAAACAAAAGCCCCTTTAATATCATGGGAAGTTAAATTAGATCCGATAAAATAGATCAGGAATGAACAAATAAGTCGATCCATTAGGGACTCTAAAGATAAGTACGTCGCCCTGAATTGATTTTGCGAAATATTATCATTGAGAATTTGTTTTTGAATCGGAAAAGCCAGACCTATAAACAAACTAAAAAGACAAAGGAAAGAAATACTTAGTGTTTTGCTCGGAATACTGGCTGCTAAGAAAGCAGCAATAATAGCAAAAGATAAAATAAAAACCGCAGTGCGATCACTCATCATTTTTTGAATATAAGGAGCAAGATAAGAACCGAGTGATTCAAAAATGGTGATCACGCTCATAATAATTCCAAAATGAACAACCGCAAAACCTTGAAAAGTGAGTAGCGGTTGAAACAATTGCACCAGAGCAATTTTTTGCAAAACAAAAATACTCGCTCCTTGTAAAATCAGAACAAATAAAAGAGGTGAGTTTTGCAACGACTTAAAGAAATCGGGAAAATTAAATTCTTTGCTTTTATTTTTTTGCACTAAAACATCAGGCATCTGAGTGGCCATAAAAAAAGCAATCAAAGCATTGATCGCGGTAATTGCATAAGGTAAAAGTAAGCTCAGCTTCATCAAATAGCCAGCACTTGCCCACACCACAATGCGAACGAGCAATGAGTAAGAGCGTGCGCGTCCTTCAATTTTTTTATACTCACTCTCATTTTTTTGTTCCGCCAAATACTCATAGAGATAAGCGCTCGCGGAGCCTGACACCAAGGACCTCGAAAGAGAGATCAACATAAAGTGCAGAAAAAAACCGATATAATGAGAGTTCACTAAAGGAACAATATTGGCCAAACAAAGAGTCATCGCTCCAGCCAGCATTATTTTTCGCAAACCAAATTTATCGGCAAGTGAGCCTGTAGGAATTTCAAAAACACTAAATAATAAATGATAACAAGTTTGAATAAAAAATATTTGAGTATCGGTAAGCCCCGATGATTTTTGAATCACATAAAAAATAGGAACCCATACTAAAAGAGTAAAGAAAACTTGAAATGCGTAATAGAGCCCAACAACTTTTTTCACGAGCCTATCTTATTGAGCGTAGGGCCTAATTTGCAGCAATCTAATTTTATTATCTTGAATCGCCCATTCAATATCAACGGGCAACTTATAGGTAAAATCAGGCGAAAAATGAGATTGTAAAAGTTTGCTCACCACCGCTAGCTTAGCAAGCGTTTCATCTTCTTGCTCGGTGAGATTCGCAAGTGAATCATCTTTCAGAAGAGTTTGTGAAGCTCCCTCCACAACGTTATAAAGAAGCTGGTAAGGCTTATCTGTTCCCTGCACGACTTCAATAGAAGAGTGATTAGAAGCATTAATAAAAACATTTCTAAAATCATCCTTAGGCTTAAGAGGATTGGCAGAAACAAGAACTCCTCCGAGATCACAACCAACTTCTTCTTGAATAATAACTCCCATATAACAATCATCAAGTGAAATACCTACCTCTTGTCGCAATTTCACACTGCGAGGAGAGATAAGAGAAGCCCACACTTTTTTAATACTCTCAAAAATATTTTGAGCGTTCGTTAAATGATTATAGGACTCATAAATTCCAGCCGCACTAAAATGCTCTAGATCTTCGGCATTGGAAGAAGAACGCACCACAAAAGTTTCTACTCCACCTAAATATTCTGCTATTTTTTCATTGATCTGATCCTGCATTTCCGTAGACATTTGCACTCGTTGAATCATCGCCTGTAACTCAAGACAAATGCTATCGACAACAGGAGCCCCTAATTCTAGAGCCATTTTAAGTTTTCCAATAAGCTGTTGGACCGCAGGTGATTTCTGTAAAAAATCACGATTAAAACTGAATGGAATCGCGATACCTCGTGGGACTGTAACATTGTTATTTAAAAATGTTTGCGCGGCTTGAAATAAATCTTCACCTTCACTTGCATTAATTCGAGCCGCCAAAAAAGGCATTAAGTGAGGTCTTGGCGCTCTTGGAATTTGATAAAAACCAAGTATTTTTTTGGAGGGATGATGGAGAACATGGTTAACTTCTCCGAGGCTCGCGGCTTTTGTTCCATAACTAGAACGATCATTGAGCCTAATATCATTGAGAGAGGCAATCATATTTTTCTCAAAAGCTGGAGTATCTAAAACAACCTTATAGGTTGCCCAATTCGGACGTTTCGGATTAAAAGGCTCAATTTGAGTCAAATTTATTTGATGTAAAGAGTCGCTTACTTCATAGTGAACCCACTTGCCATCAAGAGCAAGTTCTTGAATTTGATCTACAACATGCAAATCTATGGCATTAGGAATTTGCCAACCAGTCGCTAAAATATTGGTGTGAGAAAGCGGTGTGGTGTAAGAGAGATTAATAATGCCAGAAACACGCGGAATACTGTCTGGCACTCGCTCCATAGCCACAATATCATACCAACAAATAGTGGATAGATTTTTTTTATATTCTTCTTTGGAAGCGAAATAACGAAGTCTTCCCTTGGCTTCACCAATATGTAAAGGCACATAAGATTTTGATTTCATCAGTTCATGCATAAATATTCTTGGCAATAAATCCTGATGAATATTTTGAACTTCTTTTTCTTGAAAATTATTATTTGGTTTTAAATATAAAGGAATATCTTGGGGAATATTTGCATCAATAATGGTGAAAAAATCAAGAAGCATTGGAATTTGCATATCATCAACTTCCGTTGTCTCAATCGTAAAAAAATCTTTATCCTCTCCCTTGTGAAGAGAAAGCATTCCCAAATAGAGATCCCTCTTAGAGCCATAATAAAAAGTTTTGTTGTACTCATCAATATGCTCAAACATTTCATTTTCTGAAATTTTTAAAATATGGTGAGCAATAAATTTGGCGTGTGCGGGGTACTGATGAGCATCAATGAAATGAACTTTTTTGGTTTTAACCTCTACCACGAGTCGCACATGAGAGACTCCACCTAGGTAACCACATAGTTCATTAAACCGTTCTATAGACAATCTTTCAGACATAGACACCTCTCTTCTCAAGAAAGGTCATACCAAAAACTGACTAAAATGAACAGGTTTAACTTGATTTATTTTTAATTTCGTTAATTATTTTCTGTAATTCTTGGCGAATAATATTTTCAGCTAAGTCCGGAATCACTTCCCAAGCCACTTTTTCAAGGGTTTTTTCCAGTTTTTCCTCAATCAGAGACTTCAGTTGATTGTCGCCAATT
>CAYQEW010000046.1:0-4176 GCA_964416605.1 uncultured Bacteriovoracaceae bacterium
TACGAAGACTTCGTCATGGGAAGCACTGTTGTTGAACAAATCGATCCAATCACAGGTATGAGTCAGCGTTTCGTGGTTGAATCAAAAAGCCGTGAAGATGCAAGTAAGCAACCGCGTATCGTTGTTGTGGATAAAAAAGGTGCTCCAATTGTTGTTCCAGGGACAAAACGTCAAGCTGTTTACCGTTTACCGGTAGGCGCGAACGTGGTTGTTGCTGAGGGCGATGAGATCGGACCTGGATTTGTTATCGCCAAGGTTCAACGTGAAACAACGAAGACGAAAGATATTACGGGAGGTCTTCCAAGAGTTGCAGAACTTTTTGAAGCTCGTAAACCAAATAACGCTTCAATCATCGCTGATAAAGCGGGAACAATTGAATTCGGCCCTGAATCGAGAGGTTCAAGACGAGTGATTATTAATCCTGAAGACGGCTCTGAACCAGAGGTATACTCTATTCCGAAAGGTCGCTTTATTGTTGTGCATGAAGGTGACTTCGTTCGTCCAGGTGATGCGATCATGGATGGACCTGCTAATCCACATGATATCTTGCGCGTTCTTGGTGTGAAAGAACTTGCACAATACATCGTGACAGAAATTCAAGAAGTTTATCGCCTCCAAGGGGTAACAATTGATGATAAGCATATTGAGGTTATTGTTAGCCAGATGCTTAAAAAAGTAGAGATCACTGAAGTAGGTGATTCTAAATTTTTAGCAGGTGACTCAGTAACCAAAGCAGAGTTAATGGAAGAAAATGAAAGCTTGATTGCTCAAGGTCTTGCTACCGCAAAATCGAAACCGATTTTACTAGGTATTACCAGAGCATCTCTAGCGACAGAATCTTTCATCTCGGCAGCTTCTTTCCAAGAAACGACAAAAGTTCTCACTCAGGCAACTTTAGAAGGTAAAAAAGACGTTCTAAGAGGCTTGAAAGAAAACGTTATTATGGGAAGATTGATTCCAGCTGGAACGGGAGTTTCTCGTTACAGAGGGTTTGATGCCTCAGTTATTAAAAAAGATGAATTAAATACGTTAAATATGTAAATTAAACTTGAACTATCCTGTGAGATGTGCTAAATCTCACAGGCTTAAAAAGAATTGGAAGGAGCGGTTAATGCCTACTATTAATCAGTTGGTTCGCAAAGGCAGAACTGACAAAATGACAAAAACAAAAACACCTGCACTAAAAGCTAGTCCGCAAAGACGTGGCGTTTGTACAAGAGTTTATACGACTACACCAAAGAAACCAAACTCAGCGATGAGAAAGGTATGTAGGGTAAAGCTTACTTCTGGATTTGAAGTAACATCATACATCGGTGGTGAAGGACATAATCTTCAGGAACACTCCATCATTCTCATTAGAGGAGGAAGGGTAAAAGATTTACCAGGGGTTCGTTACCATACAGTGCGTGGAGCTCTCGATACTACAGGTGTTGATAAGCGTCGTCAGCGTCGTTCTAAATACGGTGCTAAGAGACCTAAGAAATAAAGAAAGGATTAAAATACTATGAGCCGTAAACATCAAGCAAAAATAAGAGAAGTACTTCCTGATCCAATGTATAATGACATGGTGGTAACGAAGTTTATCAACTGTCTTATGTATCAAGGTAAAAAATCAATCGCTGAAAAAATATTTTATGGCGCGTTGAATTTAGCTGAAACAAAAGGTCAAGAAGAAGGCTTTAAGCTTTTTAAGAAAGCGATGAGCAACGTAAAACCATCGGTAGAAGTTAAATCTCGCCGTATTGGTGGTGCGACATACCAAGTGCCAGTAGAAGTTAAACCTGCTCGTCGTCAAGCTCTAGCTATTAGCTGGATTCGCGATAATGCTAGAAACAGAAATGGCAAAACGATGATTGAAAAATTGGCAGATGAAATTTTAGATGCTGCGAACAATCGCGGTGGCGCTATTAAGAAAAAAGATGACGTCTATAAAATGGCTGAAGCAAACAAAGCTTTCGCGCATCTTAAGGGGTAATTATTTTTTTAAAATTTTAAGATAAAAAAAGCCTCCCAATTGGGAGGCTTTTTTATTTAAAAGCTTCTTCTGGAGGCAATTCTTCATCGGCGATAGGTGCAGCAGCGAGTTCGTCCACAGGAGGCGTTGATAGTTCATCTGTGGGCCCAACAATAGAAGCGCTTTCTTGCGCTTTGGCAGCAGCTGCCATAGGTCTCTTCCCAGGAGGAGAAACTTCTTGTGCATTACACCCCAATTCTTCTTGTAAATATTGTAAATCGAGAATTTCTACTTTGAGTGCGATGCGTTCTTCACTATTAGAGGCAGCGAGTTGATCGACTCCCGTTGCAGAGAGTTTTGTTTCAACCGTCGCGTCAGTTCTACACACTGTTTTCATTATTTTTTCACTCACACGAGGATCAGTGCTTGTGGACACTTGTTTAATGACACAGCCGTTGTTGTTAGGAATAAGAGATTGCTTATACTTTGCTTCGAGGACCGAAATTTGTTCTTCCAGAAGTTGGCATTTCGTGATGTCTTCCTCTTGAGTCACTCCACAGCGAGATGGGCTCTTGTTTTGAGTTTGTTGGTCCGCACTGGCTCCTAATGTTGAGTTGGAATTCGCTAAAGCATCGTTAATTTGTGAAGTTGTTTTGGTTCCAAGGTTGGCGTTACCACCACAAGAAGCGAGCAAGATAAGAATAAATAAGAATTTGATCATCGAGACCCCTTATAAATCAATGATAAAGGATGATGATTTTTTTGTGTTAAAAAAATATAAAGCTTTGATTTTGGGTGAGTGAAAAAATAATAAAGGAGAATAAGTGCCAATCGCTGTTGGCACTTATTCTTATACCAATTACGTAAAATAACGGTCTACGTTGTCAAACTGCAACGAAACTGCCTGCGACGTACAGAAGTACGACTCGGCATTTCGTTTTGTTTTCCTAGTATCCCATTATTTTACGTAATTGGTATTATTTCAAAGAAATTAAAAATTAACTTTGCAGCTATAATTATTTTGAAGATTAGCTTGTTTAGGAGAAATAACAAAAATAGAATTAATGAGAGTGCTTTGGGTCACGTGGCCACGATTTTTAGCAGTTTTTTCAACATCGGAAGCATTGCCAGCGAGAATATAAGTTGTTTTAGAACAATTGACATTGCCAGCTTTTTTGACTTCTATTTTAACAATGGCTTCATGAATTTTAACTTCTGTATAATCCGCATCAACAAGCTCCTGTGCTTTGTTGTTAATTCCATTGATCTCAATTTCTTCGTCAATAGTTGGAGTCACTTTTATTTGATCATAAAGCTCTTGCGCTGAAATTTTTTGTTTAAACTCAATGGTGCCAGCAAAAAGAGAAGAGGATAAAAGACAAAAAGTAAAAATAAGTGATTTCATATAAACTCCTTGTGCTTGTCATAGCAATATTCATTGTAAAAAAATAGGATGATTGAAAAAATTACAGATTATTGATAGAGTTTTTTATGATTCATTTACCTATAACCTCTCTCTCTGCCTCTATTCTCGCTTTATTTTATATCTTTTTAAGTTTTCGCGTGATTGTGTATCGAAGAAAAGCTCAGATTGGAGTGGGGAGCGCAGGAGATATTGCTTTGACGAGAAGAATTAGAGTGCATTCTAATTTTATCGAGTATACACCTTTTGTTTTAGTTCTTCTTTTTTTGGCAGAGATCCAAGGAATTTCCTCATCTCTTTTAATCTTCGTCACGAGTTTTTTTATTTTAGGGCGTTTGCTTCATGCTTATGGAGTTTCTCAGGTTAAAGAAAATTTGCGTTTTAGAACTGCAGGGATGATGATGACTTTTGCCTCGCTGATCATTCTAGCTGGTTCACACCTACTACAAGGGCTCAACTGAACAACCAACAAACCATTGAGCCGAATAGGTTCCCTGAACCAGTGAAAGGGCAGGGACACCAGTGTAGGAAATAAATAAATTTAATTCTTCATGAGAATTATTATTTGATCCACCTGTTAATCCGAAGGGAGCAGTTCCAGAAGCGCTATATGTTATATTTTCAAATTCTAAGGTATCAAAATTAAATTGATTAATAGTATTACTGTGGGTCAGTGCTCCAGCCAGGTCCAATGAAAGATTACTGGTGTGGGTGGTACTGCCTTCAGTGTTTGAGTAAATATCCAATTTAGTTATCATGAGATGACTTGCCGATGTTGTTATATCAAGATTACTGGCAA
>CAYQEW010000046.1:4276-11627 GCA_964416605.1 uncultured Bacteriovoracaceae bacterium
GGCATGGTTCATTTTAATTTTTCGTTTTGCTGCCAAAGAAAAAAGGCACTAGCGATAGACTAAAGATAAAACATTTAAGCATTATTTTTTATTGGAGTGGCGAATTTTTTTATTTTAAGGCGTTTGCTTCATGCTTATGGAGTTTCTCAGATTAAAGAAAACTTGCGTTTTAGAATTACAGGAATGATGATGACATTTTTTTCAACTATCTTTTTATTTAAATTGGTTCAACAGAACAACCAATAAACCATTCTGCTGAGTAAGTACCTTGAACAAGAGATAGTGCAGGGACGCCTGTATAAGAAAGAAATAAATCCACCTCGGTACTATCTTTGCTTATTGGTATTCCGAGTGTTCCAAAAGGCAACGTACCAGAGGTAGCAGCATCGGTATTCTCAAATTCAAGCATATCAAAATTAAATTGATTGATAGTATTACTGTGGGTCAGTGCTCCAGCCAGGTCCAATGAAAGATTACTAGTGTGAGTGGAACTATGTTCGGTGTTTGTGTACATATTGAATTTAGTTATCATGAGATGACTTGCCGATGTTGTTATATCAAGATTACTGGCAACCGGTTCAGGAGTAAAATCCACACTGCATACTGGATCAACGGTACTGTTTAACTGAATTGAGTCATTATTTGCTCCGTAGCTATAGATAGAGAGCACAAGTAAAAAAGATATTATTATTTTTTTCATTTTTTTATTGTAAAGCTCAAACATAATTTTTTGAAAAAAAATAAAATTTTGATTGTTTTCAGTGGTTTATATGAGGCATGGTTCATTTTAATTTTTCGTTTTGCTGCCAAAGAAAAAAGGCACTAGCGACGAAATAATAAAAGCAGTGCAGAGAGCAACGATCTCTCCGGTAAGAGTTATATGGCCTAAAGATTTGATAGCATTGCTATTGGAAAGTAGAAGAGAGGCATAGCCGATCATGGTGCTTAAGCTCGCGGTGAGGACGGCTTCCTTTGGAAACGTTTTTTCTTTTTGACTAATGGCTAAGTTGAGTACGTAGTCAACCCCAATACTCACGCTGAGGGGGATACCAATAAAATTGATAAAATTAATGTGAATGTGAAAAAATTGAAGAGTTGCTAGAAAAAATAATAGAGTGAGACAAAGTGAAATCAAGCCAGTGACTTTAATAGTCTTGGAAGGTGCGAGAATCATAATAATCACTAAAGACAGAACAATGCAAAAAACAAAAGATTGCGTTAGAGTCTCATCAAGAGCCTCGCGTAAATCAACCCAGAAAAGATAATTCCCAAAAATTTTAGCCTGATACGCATGGGTATATTTTCTCAGGTTTTTGATGAAAATATGAGCCTCGTCTAAGTGAGACATAAAAAAAAGAGGAGCAATGTTAAGGCTAATCAATGTATCAAAACGTCCATTTTTTAAAGAAAAATGTTGTTTGAGTAAAGAAGGAATATCTTTGATGGTGGGCGCAGAAGTATGATTATTTTGTAACGTTTTTTTAAAGCTATTATCTTTGAGATGATCAATGGAATAATTTTTAATATATTTTTGTTTTTCAGCTAGATGATCGGGCAAAATATTTTCAAAAATCATTGTCTTAAAAGGGAAAAATTTTTTTAGTGCTATATCTTTTTCGAGATCTCGCAAAAGATTATTGCGAGAGACATTGTCACTACTCAGGATGGCAATAGAAGGCGAAAGAGTGTTGGGGTAAAGAGAACTCTTGTCGTCTTTGTTTTTTTTACTTTGCTTCGATTCGAGCTTTGTGAGATCTGATTCCAGAGTAAAAGCTCCTTTTTGAGCAAGAATAGTCACAGAAAAAAAGCATAGCGTGAGCATGAAGAAGAATAAAATTTTTGGCTTTTTATTGAAATCGCCCAAGGATAAAGATTGAATCTTAGAGGGAGGTATTTTGAGTAAAGTAATAAGTGCAGGAAAAAAGGTTATTCCACAAAGCCAACAAATCATCATCCCGCAAAATCCTAAAAGAGCAAAATGATAAAGACTATCAAAACGCGTGAGTAGGAAAGAGACATAACAGAGAGCATGACAAAGAGCAGAGATGAGAGTCACTTTAAGAAGATTGTGACTGAGCTTAAGTGAGTGAGTGGCGCAGTAGTGAAAAGCATAATAAATACAGGTGTTGATACCATTGCCCAAAATAAAACAGGCTAGGAAAATATCATTAGTAGTAAGAGAAGAAATAAATAAAGCCAGAAAACCATAAGCGATATAAGTTCCCAGAAGAGTGGAAAATAAAATAGCAAACACTAATTTTATTTGTCTTAGGAAAAGATATAAAACGCTAATAATCGCAATGAGCGCAAAACCAAGAGAAAGAAGAAACTCATTTTGAGTATGAGCGCCTTCTTGGGCAAAGCTTTGAAGTGAGCCTGAAATTCGATAGTTTTGATCGTTTCCATCAATCTTCTGAGATGTTTCATCGCAAATTCGTTGCACTTTTTGAATAAATTCATTGGCATTTTGAATAGAAAGATTTTCTTGAGGATAAAGAACAATAAGATATTTTTGTCTCTGCGCATCTGTCAGATAACCTTTGGGGAAATTTTGTATTTTATTAAGAATGAGTAACTTTACTTTTTCTTCGGAAGGAGAAAAAGGCTTAGTGAGGGCATGGAAAATATCGCCTAAACTTTTTAGACTAACGGGATTGGATTTTTCAAAATTTTCTTTAAACGTTTCGAGAGGGAAATAATAAGATTTATATTTTGCCGCATAATCCTGCAGGCTCTTTATTTGATAGTGAATGCGGTCAATCGGTAATTGTTTAGGAAGTTCTTGTGCTAAGAGATCAATAAACTTCTCAGTTTGGTCAGGAGTTTGGGTCTCAATCACTATTTTTAAATCGCGATAGCTTCGTAGCTTATCTTTGACGGCGAGATAGTCCTTTGCAGATTCAAGGCTGTGGGGAAGAAGACTTTCAAAACTGGTGAGAATATTTTGAGATAAACGAATAGTGTGAGGTAAAAGAAGAAGGGCTACTAAAAAGTAGCCCATGATAATGAGAAAATTAATTTTAGAGCGATTCATTTGTTATATAATTAATAAATAACGTATGAATAGTACAGTAATGAACCTAAATAATTTTGGTACTCGCTATAAACTCCAGACTGCGAAGCATCAACACCTGAACTATAAGGAATTTGAGTCGCTACCCCATTTACTTTATCTTCTAAAACAAAATTGCTATTTGGATGAATGGTGTATGAGTAGCTATCACTTGGATGGGAAACATTAAATTGGATTTGTCCATCAATGGCTCCTACTGATTTTAAATCATGTTGATTGGCGCCAACTAAACTTCCAACATTAAATGAATCTGCTTTAAAGTTAATGACACCATCTCTTAGCTCACCAGCGGCACCAATCCATGAGTAATTACTTTGTGTGTCACCTGTTAGAACAAAATTGGTCGCAGCTAAACTCGTGGAATTGATTTGGTTAACTTCAATACGACTGTAGCTATCGGCACTGATATTGATTCCTTGATAGGCTCTGAAGTCATCGCTGTTATAGTCGCGATTAAAGTGCGCAAAACCTCCCTCAAGATTGCGATAATGAGTTTCGTAATTATAGCCATACTCACTGTCTACATATTTTTGATCAAAAGCCGTGTGGATTAAATGAAAGTTGATTCCTTCTTCTAAATTATTACCTTGGTCATCTTGACTCTCAATAGTTAAGTGGGCAGAGCCAGAAGCAACAGAGTCTTCCCAGCGGGTTCCTTGTTTGTTGAGCCAATTAAATCCGTTGGTTTGTGCATCGAGGTTTTTAAAGAGCGATCCGTCTCCACCTAGGCCCATTTGATCGGCTGTTCCGTGTGAAGCTTTGTAATCAAAAAACCAAATAAGTTGATCAGGCACAGTGGCTTTATAGTCAACTCTTCCTTTGCCTGAGTTTGCAAAGACATTAGAAAGAAGAACTCTATCATTTGTTCCAAGTAAAATTCTTTCTGACTTTGTCATGGCGGGCTCGACATTCACTTTTATTTCAGGGTTTTGAGCATCGTAAATATTTAGTTGCCCTTTAAAACCTAAGGTTTTTAGTTCATGATGGATGAAGCCTGTGATGTCATCGCTATCATGAAGTGGAAGTTGGGTTGCTTCTGCAAACAGTCCATGTTTAGGGATGCTGGCATCGGTGGAAAGTTTTGCATAAAGATCAGAATCTTTATAAGCTCTAGCGAGAAAGCCACCTTCGAGATAAGCAGAAAGTTTAAAAGGTGTGGCAAAATCATCGGTAATAAGGGCATCGATGTGTAATTGTTTATCTACGTAAAGAGATAAATCGCGCGGGGTAAAAACACCAACAGAGGCGCAACTACTGACTGGAGCGCTGGAGCCTGAACCTGAAGTGGAGGCCATTTGACAAAGGCTTGAACTGGTACTGCTTTCTTCATGCACGACACCACTTAAATTTCCAAGAGCGACTGCTACCTTAACATTTTTTTTGCCAGCAGCATTCAGTGCATTGTGTGATAAAAGCGTGATTCCTTGTTTAAGAAAAACGGATTTAACAATCTCATTAGGCTTTGCTGAAATATCCTCTTCAATGATTCCTAAATCAGCGTAAACGTCAGACTGATCGGGTTTCACATCAAAGAAAGCAGAAATTTTTCCTTGAATTTCCATATTCGTAACAATGCTTGGGTCTTCGCCCATATCATTCATTTTACTGGCAGCAAGCTCAGCTAAAGGCTTAAGATTAATCACTGAGCGCAGAGCACATGTGTCGCGCACGCCGTTGACCACACGCAGTTCATAAATAATTTTATTGTTTACACTAAAAGCTAAACGACTTAGATCATTGTTGTAGCGAACTTCTGCGTTGTAGCCATTCACAAAATCTTGGCAGGACGCATCATCAATACCATAATGAGAGCTTAAGTGTGAGCATAGTCCAGAAAGACTAAAGCTATAGAGGTATTCACCTAGGCCCACGTTTGATCCACCAAGAATAAGCTCATTAAAAAAAGAAGTCATCGCGCTTTGCGAATCAGCTCCTAAAGAATTAGCTTGATCAATCATTGAAGGTGAAGCTGGACGCATTTCATTTTCTGCGCGAAGAGCGGTTAAAAATCCTTCGAGAATATTAGGTGAAACTTTGCTATTTAAAAGAGAAAGCACATTTGCTTTCGCCTCAGCAGCGCTATCAGCCACTCTCTTTTCACATCCCTGAACGTCTCCAATAATGCGCACTTGAATAGCTTGAGATCGTATAATTTTCCCATCTTTATCGACAACATTAACAGTAATAGAAAGTCTACTCTGAGGTGTTAGCTCTGAAGAGTTGACGTTAAGAGTAATTTCACCATTCTTGTTAATCTTGACCCTTGGATCTCCAGACACGGAATAAGAAACACTTTCGCCAGCTTTTGCGCTATAAAGAGCATTTCCAATTTTAGAAACTGGATCGCCAATTTTAATTTCCTCTACCGCAGTGACGGAAAAAAGAGAGTCACCGTAGGTCTTGAAAGCACCGTTTGATCCAGCGTCGCTTCCACCCTCAATATTCATCCCACAGCTTGAAAGCAAAATAACAAGCATAAAGGAAAAACAAACAAATTTTATCATAGACGTACCTCATATTTGTTTTTTCTGTTCCCTGAGAACAATTCTATAACTCATCGGTCTTTTGACCAAAAAATTAAATTTTAGAGTGTTAAAAAAAATTTTTTTTAAAGCCTGTGCCAACTTTTTGAGCTATATTGGGGGCGCAATAAGGAAATTTTATGAAATTAGAACTAATTAGAAATATTGGTATTATGGCGCATATTGATGCTGGTAAAACGACTACTACTGAGAGGATTCTCTATTACACGGGAAAAAATTATAAAATAGGCGAAGTACACGAAGGTACGGCGACAATGGATTGGATGGTGCAAGAGCAGGAGCGCGGCATTACGATTACTTCGGCATCGACGACCTGTGATTGGAAAAAACATAAAATTAATATAATTGATACACCTGGGCATGTGGATTTCACGATTGAAGTGGAGAGATCACTGCGTGTTTTGGATGGCGCGATTGGAGTGTTCTGTGCGGTGGGCGGAGTAGAACCGCAATCTGAAACGGTATGGATGCAGGCTGATCGTTATCACGTTCCTCGTATCGCTTTTGTGAATAAGATGGACCGAGTCGGAGCTGATTTTGAAAAGGTCATTCACGAAATCAGAACGAAATTAAATAAAGTGGCAGCAGGAATTCAATACCCAATAGGCTCAGAAGAAAATTTTCAGGGAGTGATTGATCTTTTGACGCAGCAAAAAATTGTTTGGAATGGTTCTGATTTGGGTGCGAACTTTGAAGTGAGTGAACTCAGTGAAGAAGAAAAAATGCTTTGCACACTTAAGCGCGAAGAACTGATTGAAAATTTAGCAGAAGTAAACGACACCATCGCCGAAAAATATTTAGGCGGCGAAGAAATCACATTTGAGGAACTTAAAAACACAATTCGCACAGCCACTCTTGCGAATAAATTTGTTCCCGTTTTATGTGGGAGTTCCTTTAAAAATAAAGGAGTCCAACTTCTCTTGGATGCCGTTCTTGATTATCTTCCTTCACCCCTTGATAATCCTGTGATCACAGGATTTGATGAAAAAAATTCGGAACATAAAATAACTCGCAAAGCTGATATAGATGAGCCTTTCAGCGCTCTTGCATTTAAAATCGCCACGGATCCTTTTGTTGGACGTTTGACGTACACGCGTATTTATTCTGGAACCCTTAAAGTGGGGCAAATGGTTTACAATCCTTTAGAGAAGAAAAAAGAACGCATTGCTAAAATTTTACAAATGCACGCCAATAAACGTGAAGAGCTTGAAGAAGCCCATGCAGGCGATATTATCGCTATCAGTGGTTTAAAAAATACGGTGACGGGACAGACACTTTGCCAAGAAAATAAACCGATTATTTTTGATCTGATGAATTTTCCTCAAGCGGTTATTTCCGTGGCGATCGAACCTAAGACTAGCGCTGATGAGGAAAAACTAGCGAAGATTTTAGCTGAGTTAAAAATAGAAGATCCAACTTTTAATTTTCAAGACAATAAAGAAACGGGCCAACTTCTTATTTATGGAATGGGCGAGTTGCATCTTGAAATTATTGCCGATCGTCTCACCCGCGATTTCAAAGTGGGTGTCAATATTGGGAAGCCGCAAGTTTCTTACCGCGAATCGATTGCGAGTAGTGGCGAATCCGATTACGTTTACAGTCAAGAAATTGCAGGCAAAATGAATGTGGCACAACTTTCTTTGGAAGTGAGTCCGAAAGAGGGTAACGATATCGTCGTTGAGTTTAAAGAAAAATTTAGAAATGTTCCCGAAAATATTTTAACCGCCATCAAAAA
>CAYQEW010000047.1:0-11555 GCA_964416605.1 uncultured Bacteriovoracaceae bacterium
TAATCTCGATAGCTCTTTAAAGTTCGGACGAATATCAATAACCTGACTTTTTCTTAGAGCCGTTAAGGGATCCATTTCTGCGCCTTCGAGTCCTTTCACGTGTTGCACTTTTTCAGTTAAGTCATCAATGACAGTAACCATATAAGAAAGATCTGGTCCAAATATTTTTAATGAAACATCTGCTCTTGATCCTTCTAGCATTTCATTAAAGCGCATTTCAATGGGTTGCGTAGAGCTGATTTCTTGATCAAAATGTAATGATTCAATTTCTTTTTTTATTTTTTGATACAGTTCATCCTTACTCTTTACCGACCACGCCGAGCGATCTTTATTGAGAATAAGAAACATATCCGTAAGATGAACCCCCATTGGATCCGTGGCTGATTCAGGTGTTCCTAGCCGTGAAAAAACAAATTTTATTTCCGGTATCTTGGCAATTTTTCTCTCTACTAATTCTTGTTCTTTGAGAGCTTCATTGAGGGATATTTTGGCATTTCTTGTAAGGTTAATAACAAGATCACCTTCGTCTAATTGAGGAATAAAATCTGCCCCAAGTTGCCAAAAGACAATACCGCTGAGAAGGGTGAGAAAAAGTGCACTGAGGATAAGTGTTCTTGGGTGATCCATGCATTTGTACAAAATTGGTTCATAAAAATTTTTTAATTTTTTAAAAAAATAAGTTTCATGTTCACCATTGTGAGAATGAGCAGGAATTTTAATAAAGAGAGAAACCAAAACCGGCACAAGAAAAAGTGTCATTAAGAGTGACCAGCCAAGAGTCATTAAAACCGTATAGGCCATAGGACGAAACATTTTTCCTTCAACTCCTTCAAGTAAAAGAATGGGAAGATAAACAAGCATGATCATCATGAGACCAAAAACCACGGGCCGCATGACTTGTTTTGCCTTGATTGAAACAAGTTGATCTTTACTCAAATTTTTTCTTTCATCTTCAGTTAAGGTATAAAAACTTGCAATAAGTGTTTCGACTAAAACAACCGCCCCATCAACGACTAGACCAAAATCAATAGCCCCTAAACTCATAAGATTTCCAGAAATATGAAAAAATTGCATTCCCAGAGTTGTTCCTAGCATAGAGAGAGGAATGACGATTGAGACAATCAGAGCAGCTCGAAAGTGCCCAAGGATAAGGAGTAAAATAACAATAACGAGAATTGCTCCTTCCGCTAAGTTTTTAATAACTGTCTTGAGGGTTGTGTTAACGAGAAAGCCTCGCGAGTAAAGTTTGGTTAGTTTAACATCCTTCGGAATACTCAGAGCATCGATTTGACGATCAACTTCCGCACTGACGACACGTCCATTTCCTCCACTTTTCATCAGGACTGTTCCTAAAACAGTTTCTTCTCCATTGAATGTGGCGCTGCCAAGTCTTGCCTTGGCATCCATTGAAACACTCGCAATATCTTTGAGAGTGACATAAGAGCCATTAAATTTTTGAGCCAGACTAATGTTTTTAAAGTCTTCAAAGTTTTCTAGAGAGGTAGAGGCTTTTATGATGAGCGTTTCTTTGTTGACATCAATACTTCCTCCACCAAAGCTCATTCCGAGTCCACTTAACTTATGTTCAACCTTGTCAATCGTTAGGCCATACTGAACTAAAAGTTTGGGATTTATATTAATATGTAATTCTTTTTTTAATCCTCCATTCGAATCAATGTCAGCAACCCCTGGTATTTTGCGCAACGCGGGCCTAATTTGAAAATCTTGAATTTCTCGCAAATAAAGCATTTGATCAAAATGACTTTTTTGTAGCATTGAAGAATCAGGCTTAAGGCTGAGTGAGTACATATAGACTTCACCCAGTCCGGTGGAGATGGGGGCAAGTTCAGGCTGTAAGCCTTGAGGCAATTGACCTAAAGCACTTTGCATTTTTTCTGCAACTTGTTGACGAGCCCAATAAATATCGGTTCCATCTTTAAAGACAAGAGTTATTTGAGATAAACCAAATTTAGAAATAGAGCGCATGTCTTGTAAATCAGAAATGCCCATCATCTCGTACTCAATGGGTTGAGTGACCGTAAGCTCTACTTTTTCAGGATCGATACCTTGAGTTTTGGTATTGATAACAACTTGAGTATTGGTGATATCGGGAACTGCATCCACGGTTAAGTCATTTATTTTGTAAACTGTAATCATTAAAAATAATACGGTAAAAAGTAGAACGCTAAACTTATGAGCGAGAGCCCAATCAATGATTGAATCAAGAAAAGATTTTTTCATTATTTTTTCTCCCAATTAAATTCTTCACCTTTCATTAATTGAAATGCGCTGAGGTCTTCAAGATAGTTCAGCCAAACCGTATAGACTTGATCAATAACTTCGTGTGATTGAGTTTCAGCTTGAATAAAGGTGTTTACATCCACAAGACTTTGCTGAAATCCGATTTCAGCATTTTTTATCGCGAGTTCATTGCTATGAATAAAACTTTTCGGGAAGCGTTTAAGTTGAGCGAGATCATATTTTAAGCGCTCAATTTGATTTTGTTGTTTTAAAATTGTTTTTTGTTGCATCTCTTCTAATATTTTTTGATCTCTTTTTTCTCTGGCTTGCGCAATTTCAAAGCGAGACTTTCCAGTATCCCAAATGGGTATATTAATCCCAATAATAGCGTAAGAAAAATGATTCACGGGAGCAACATTTTCGACACGGTAACCACCTCCTAAAAAAAGATCAGGTCTCTTTTCTTTTTTAGCTATTTCAGAATCTAATTTGGAGATTTGCAGTTGATTTTGGGCTTGTAGAAGATCCGTATCTTGGCTGCTACTGACTTCCAAGGGTGGAACGATCGGATAGTTATCGGGCATTTTGACGGGAATATCTTTTTCTAGAATTTTTTTACCAGTCCAAAAAGTGAGATCATTTTTAGCCAATTCAAGTTCTTGCTTTTTTTGATCTTGCATGGTTTCTAATTGCACCAGAATGCTTGAAATAATCGATAAATCGACTTTTTGCTTAATGGTAACTCTGGGTCTCGTTTGCAGATAGGATTTAATTAAACTGATGCGCTTTGCTCTTTCTACTCCGTGATGAAAAAGTTCTTGAGCAATCCGAACCTTCCAAGTGGCTAAAAGCGCTTGATGGATTATCCATTTTTTATAAAATTCATTTTGATTTTTTTGATGATGGATGGCGAGTTCAGCCATTTCTTTTCGCAGGCTAAATTTATCTGAAAGAGGGATTGCTTGAGTTAAACTAACTTCAACGGTCATTCCCTGAATTGTTCCAGATTTAAGTGAACCCACTTGACTCATTAATTGGGGATTTTGCCATTTACTTTTATGGTTCGCCTCAAGTGTTAAAGCATGGGTTTCCATCTCTTGAGCACTTATGGTCGATGATTTTTCAAGAGCCCACTCTTTTATTTCGCTTAAAGTGACCGCTTGAACACTTAAGGGCAATGCTAATAATACGATAATACAGAATTTCATTTAATGAATCTCCCACAATGAATTTTAAAAGTTCATAATGGATTGACTTGCTTTAAAGAGCAATAAGACAAATGTCTAATACCATTCCCAAAAATTAATTATGGGTTCGTTAAGCTTCAGAATCGCCTCCTGCGACGTGCATTAAGCACGCCTCGTCGCCTCTCTTCGCTTGCCTGCCCATAATTAATTTTGGGAAATGGTATAATATGTCTTTAGGAAGGTAATGAAAGGATGTCTTCGAGGAAAAAAGCGGCTAATTCTTGACGTCCTGAAAGATTCGATTTTTTGTAGAGGGCAGTGGCTTGTTGTCGCACTGTTTTTTCATGAGTATTGCGAATCGTGGCGATTTCTTTCATGGAGAGTCCTTTAATCAGCAGAAGGGCAACATCTTTTTCACTATGCGACAATTGCCATAAGACAAATTGCTTATCAATAAGGTCTCTGATTTCTTGGGCACTAGCATGAGTTTTTTGCTTCCATTCTTGATAGGACGCCTTTGCCTCAAGAAGTTCTCCATGAAGAGAGTGGATATGGTTATTTTTTTTAAAGATAATTTTAATTTGCCAGGCAATAGCTCCAATGGCTAAAAAGAAGAGCGCAATTTCATGCCATATGTGAAAAAGTGGGACGTGGGCGCGCACATCAAAATAAATATCGGTGATAAAAAAAAGAGCAAAGACGCTCAAAACAATTAAATTTCTCATGAGACACTTATCTTAAGAATTGAAAGCGATTTTGTACATCCATAATTTAAATTGACGACATTGTTCGATTAAATTGGGAGAATTTTCTTGAAAACGAATTTTTTTGAATTCTGCCTTATAGAGGTTAAGTTCATGAATAAGATTTTCAACGTTTTGCTCTAAAGAATTTTGATTTTTTAATATTTTGAGTTCTATTTTGCCATTATCTAAAAATACGAAATCATTTTCTTCTATAACTTTTAGTTTATTTTGTTTGGAAAGAAGAGAAAAATCCTTAAGCACTTGCTCCGTTTCAAATAGGAAACTCTCAATCTTTTGGTAAGTCTTGAACCATTCTTGTTTATATTTTTTGAGCAAAAGAGGATCTTTTGTGGCGTTAATATTTTTGGCAATAAATTCTAGTTCAAAGCCATAAGCGAGGAATTCTCCGAATTCAAAATAGTTTCCATAGTTTGCAATAAGCGGATCATTGAAAAAGAAATTGTGCTTTTCTGAATTGAGCACAGCAGTAAAAAAAGAAGAGGAAGGAGGGTAATACCCCAAGAGCCAGTGATGAATTTCATGGCGTGTTGTGCTTCCAATTTTTCCCGACATAAGTTCTTCAATACTTGTTATAATGGCTTGATGACGATAGTAGACAGCGGAAGATATACCTGCCAAAGGATAAGAAACGAGTAATTGAATATTATCTTTTTCTTTTAAGACAAAAGCGAGCCGATTAAATAAAGATCCTTCTTTGAGAGGCACTATTTGCAGAGCTTTCTTTTGCTCAAAAATAATTTCTTGATGCTCTATGCCCATTTGTTTTAAATGGTTTTTTAATTCTTCGTGAATGAGTGTTGATTTGAACTTATTGGGATAAAAAACAGAATGTTCAATTTGATTTATTTTTTGCCATGATTGTTGAAAATACTCATTGCATGTTGCGAAACTCGCAAAGTTCCAGAGACAAACAATAAAAATCCATAAAGTCTTCACGCTGACTAGTGTACTGTGATTTTAAGTAAGAAATAAGGTAACTGGGTATTTTTTACAAAAATGGCGGGAGAGACGGGACTCGAACCCGCGGCCTTCTGCGTGACAGGCAGACGTTATAACCAACTTAACTACTCCCCCGCAACGAGGAAATCAAAATATAAAGCATTCTACCCCAAAGGGTCAAGAGGAAAATCTCTTCATCAATTGTTTTTTTTAGTGTTAGAATAAAGTTATGAGATTATACCTAGAACATTTTATAAAATTCATGCAAATTTCAGCGCCTTATATTCTTATTGGACTATTGGTTGCGGCGATTATCAAAGCGTTTTTAAAAGATGAATGGATAAAAAAAATGATTGGCGGCAAGGGACTAAAAGGAGTGTTTTGGGCAAGTATTATCGGAGTTCCTATTCCTCTCTGTTCATGTTCTGTTATCCCAATGGCTACGAGTTTGCGAAAATCAGGAGCAAGTAATGGAGCAACCAGTTCCTTTCTCATATCGACTCCAGAATCAGGGATTGATAGTTTTTTCATGACTTATTCGATGATGGATCCTTTTATGACCTTGATTCGTCCTATTTCTGCTTTTTGCTCTGCTTTAATGGCTGGACTTTTACAGTCAACATTCAATTGTTTTTTTTAGTGTTAGAATAAAGTTATGAGATTATACCTAGAACATTTTATAAAATTCATGCAAATTTCAGCGCCTTATATTCTTATTGGACTATTGGTTGCGGCGATTATCAAAGCGTTTTTAAAAGATGAATGGATAAAAAAAATGATTGGCGGCAAGGGACTAAAAGGAGTGTTTTGGGCAAGTATTATCGGAGTTCCTATTCCTCTCTGTTCATGTTCTGTTATCCCAATGGCTACGAGTTTGCGAAAATCAGGAGCAAGTAATGGAGCAACCAGTTCCTTTCTCATATCGACTCCAGAATCAGGGATTGATAGTTTTTTCATGACTTATTCGATGATGGATCCTTTTATGACCTTGATTCGTCCTATTTCTGCTTTTTGCTCTGCTTTAATGGCTGGACTTTTACAGTCAACATTCAATGAGTATGAGTACCAAGAAAAAAGTGTGGAGAAAAAGACTTGCTGCGGACATAACCATGATCATGGCCATGGTCACCGGACAAAAGTGACTTCTTCCTTGTTAGATTCTTTGAAAAAAGGCTTTCATTATGCTTTTGGTCAACTCATCAATGATATGGCTTTATGGCTTCTCATTGGGATTGTTTTAGGTTCTATGATTGATATGTTTTTTCCCACTAGCTTTTTTTCAGAGCTGAGCGGTTTTGAAGCGAAGCTGATGATTATTTTGATTGGTATTCCCCTTTATATATGTGCTTCAGCTTCGACACCCATTGCGGCTTCTCTTATTATGAAAGGCCTTTCTCCTGGATCAGCACTTCTTTTTTTACTAGTGGGGCCCGCAACGAATGTCTCTAATATGTTTGTTTTACAAAAATTTATTGGAGTAAAAGGTGTTGTGATTAATACGGTAAGTATTATTACGATAGGACTATTGTTCTCTTTTATAACCGATTCCTTTTATGATTATTATGGGCCGATTCATTTGTCTTTGCTTGAGCATTCTCATGAGAGCTTAGGACTATTTTCGAGTGTCAGTGCAGTTATCTTGTTTAGTCTTATTGTGAAAGGTATTTGGAAGGAACATCTGCAAAAATGAAAAGAATATTTATTACCGGAGGAACAACCGGAATTGGCAAGGCTTTAGCCCAAGAATATCTTGAAAAAGGTGATCAAGTCGGTATCTGTGGAAAATCTTCAGCGAAATTTTTAGATAATTTTGCTGTTCACGAAAATTTAGATTTTTATCAAGTCGATGTGGTCGAAAAAGAACAGATCAAGCAAGCACTTAATTCATTTGCAAGCAAAAGATCTGGTGTCGATATTGTTATTGCTAATGCGGGAATTGGTTTTTCTAAAAAAACTCAGTGGCCTAATTTTGAAATCATTAAAAAAATTTTTGATGTGAATTTAAATGGTGTTTTAAATACAGTTGAAATCGCGATTGAACTCATGAAAGAGAAGGGAGGACACATTGTCCTACTTTCATCAACTGCAGGAATGGTTGGACTACCTGGTACGGGAGCCTATAGTGCCAGCAAAGCCGCGGTGATGAAACTAGGTGAAGCTTTTTCTCTTGATTTAACATCGCTTGGAATATCCTTCACAACAATCTTACCTGGCTTTGTTGATACTCCTTTGACTCAACAAAATCATCATCCGATGCCATTTATACTAAGTTCCAAAAAAGCCGCTCAGCGAATGATTAAAGCCATTGAGAAAAAAAAAGTTTTTTATGCTTTTCCCAAACGCAATTATTTTATTGCGAAATTCATGAGCATGATTCCGCGCTCTTTTTATTATAGGTTAATGACCCTTCCATTGTTAAATTATTCGATCAAGGAAAAAAAATGATAAAATCTCTTATTGCTCTTATTTGTTTAAGTTTTGCTTTTGCGTCATGTAGTAAAAATGAAAACCTTAAAAATGATGTGAAGCTAACAATTCTTCCAGAGCAAGTCTCTGGAAAAGTAAAAGAAGAAAAACCTTGTGATGATCCGGCTAAAAAACCAAAGGTTGAGATAAAAGAAGATTCCATCAATTTATTAGATGATAAGCAAGAGGGATGCACTCTTAAATGAAAATTCTCGTTATTCAAACAGCCTTTATTGGCGATGTAGTTTTGGCGAGTAGTTTTGTCAAAAGAATTAATCAACTTTATCCTCAAGCCGAAATTACTTTTCTTTTAAGAAAAGGAAATGAGACTTTATTTGTTCATCACCCAAATATTAAAAAGATTGTGATTTGGGATAAAAAAAATAAATGGAAAAGTTTTTTTAGCATCATAAAAGAATTGCGATCAACCAAGTTTGATTATTTATTTAACCTTCAAAGATATTTTACAACGGGTTTATTTTCTCTTTTTCTTCGAGCTGATCAAAAAATAGGTTTTCACAGCAATCCCTTGTCTTTCTTTTTTGATAAATTTGTTATCCATAAAATTCCGCATTTAACCCATGAAAAAAAAATATTACATGAAGTTAGTCGCAATGATCAATTATTACAGGTTGGACTTTTTGCCCCTGAGGCAACTCTTGATGAATTAAAACCTGAAATTTTTTTAACACAAAAAGAGTACAGCAAGGTTGCTCAGTGGCAAAATCAGGAATACATGGTTATTGCTCCCTCTTCTGTTTGGTTTACTAAAATGTGGCCCCTTCAGAACTGGAAAGATCTTGTGAAAAAATTAAAGATAAAAATTTTGATTATTGGCTCACCAGAAGAATTTAAAAGAGCTGAGGAGATTGCTGCTGATTTGAACCATGTGGAAAATCTTTGTGGCAAACTTAGCCTTATTGAGTCAGCTGCTCTTATTCAAAAAGCGCGGGTAGCAGTCGTGAACGACAGTGCCGTTTTACATATCGCGAGTGCTATGAACACTCCAACACTTGCTCTTTTTTGCTCTACCGTCAAAGAATTTGGTTATTTTCCTTTAAGCGATCAAAACAAGGTTTTTGAGGTCAGTGACTTAAAGTGTCGTCCTTGTGGACTACATGGGCATAAAACTTGTCCTAAATCTCATTTTGATTGCGCCAAGATAGATACCTTGCTATTAGAAAGCGAAATAAAAAAATATTTTGCTATAAACTAAAGTTGTCGGACAAATGTTTCGAAAAGAAGGGTATGAAAAAAATAATACTATTTAGTGCTCTTTTTGTTTTTCTTTTCTCTTGCAAAATGGATCAACAAAAACAGGTAAGTTCACCTTCTGATGTGAAGCAATCTCTTTACCAATTAGATTCTGCCGATTCTGGTTTTAAAGTTTGTGGAGAAATTGAGCCTCCCAATAAAGAAGATCAGTCCATCTTTATTCAAGATGGAAAATCCCATGTTTTAAAAACTTCTATTGAATCGGTTCAATTGGCTCTAAGCGAGATTGATGAACCGATTAAGGCTTGTGTCGACGCGATAAGCACAGCAAGTGTTGATACAATTGATGGCCCAGGTTATTCGGTGCTTAATATTGTCTCATTTCGTGTAACAGAATAATTTCTACCATACCTTAACTCTATCTTGTGGTGCGAGATAGAGTTTATTTTTTTCAGTGCAACTATAGGCTTCATAAAAACCATTTTGATGTTTTATTTGTTCATTAACCCTTGCATCTCCCAGTGAATGAGGATCGGTTTTTAGTTTATTTTCAATTGTTTTAGGTCTTGCGGTGTAGCACCAAGCTCTGGCATATTGCAGGAAAAAATTTTTCTTGCCTTCTAAATTATTTTGATCAGATGAGTCGATAAAAGCAGCTCGGTAAGCAGATGTTAAGCCTACAAGATCCCCAATATTTTCTCCTAAGGTAAGAGAGCCATTATGACCTATTTTATTAAACTGCTCGATCAGATTTTGGGTACGCTTTTTAAATTCAGCAAGATCAGTTTTTTTCATCCATTGTTCACGTTGTCCCTTGTAATTCATATTAGATCCACCATCATCGATGGCGTGGCCCAACTCATGGCCAATAACCACTCCGATTGCTCCTAAATTCGTTTCAATCGGAAGACTGGCATCATAAAAAGGGTATTGCAAAATACCGATAGGCAGAACAAATTTATTATAGACTGGAGTATAGTAGGCGTTAATTGTGAGGGGAGACATGCTCCACACCTTAGGATTATTGCCCGTGTTAATTTTGGTTAGATTTTTTTGAATGGTAAGTTGTTCCAGTGTGAGTTGATTGATGATTTTATTTTCTTTGGAATAATTGGCGTCTGGTAAAAAATCCCACTCCTCATCATTGTCAGGTGTGACTAATTGAAGTTCCGCAAATTTAATTTTATTTAAGGCTTGTTTTTTAGCACTTGCTGAAAGCCAGGAGTTTTCGCTCAGCAAATGGATCAAGGAGTGGGATTTTTTACCAGACGCCAATTATTCCAAAGAAACTCGAATTTTTTCACCTAAAGCTTTAAATTTTTCCTTCGGAAAATGAGGGAAAATAATATCAATGAGTAAAGAATCAATCTCTCGGGAAAACGATGCAATGGCACTTTGGGTGCAACGTTCCTGGCGTGATGATCTCATTTTTGCTCCACCTAGCCACTTGAATTTAAAATCAAAAAATTTATTGTACACTTCAGGAAAAGCATCATCCATGGCAAATAAGAGGCTGTGGTAAAGAGCAATATCTTTAAGATCTTCGAGTGTATTTTTCTGAACATAATCATGAACATAATCAATCGATTTACCAAAGAGATCACGCAGGGTAATTTTTCGCGAAAAAGGAGCAACAAATTTTGTGATTTCAAAAAGAGGGAATCGCTTATTGTAGTTGAATACAGTTGTGTAATTTTTCTCATCATAGATGATTTTTCTAATTTCTTCTGGAAGAGGATAAATATTCGTAAGATGCGTTTCAAAGTCGATTATTTTTTGAGCAATCACTTCTGGATTTTCCTTGTTGATCGTTTTAAAAAAAAGAATGAGAGCGTCTTTGAAATCGTTTAAGAGTTGTTTGTTTTTATAGTAACTTCGCTCGGGAAGGCTCATTAAATGATCGACATCAAAATAAACATCATTCAGTAGAGGATTTTTTTGATTGGCAAAAGGACCAAACTGTAAGAAAGAAAAGCCTTGGGTGGACATATTCGTATTTAACTGTTTAATGAATTCTTCTTTCGTTTTAATTTTTTCCCAAGCCGATATTTGATCACTGATATAATTGCGTTCCGATTCTTTGGAGACTTCTTCGTTCATACAAGCAAGATAATAGTTCTTTAAATTGCTCTCTTTCTTACTAGCGGGATCCTTTTGAGAGAGTTTTTCAAAATACTGCATCTTCTTTTCAAGAAGTCGCTCAAATGAATCATTAAAAGAAAAAGTGTGTGAGTTGCGATCATCTCTTAGTTTAAAAGTTGAGATGACATTACTGCAGGCGTAGCTGTAAAAGTCATCGCAAGGATTAACTTGAGAGTTAATCGGAAAAATTCTTTTTTCGGGAATAGCACTCGAGGGAGTTATTTCCTTTTGAGTGACCTGAGAACAAGACAGAAAAATTAGTAAAATAAGTGTTTGTTTCATAAGCTTTTTTTGCTCCATTTTTTATCTATAAACCATTCTTTTATTTTATCTTGATGAAGATATTGAGAGAGCCAAAAGAGTTCTTCTTTAAAAGTATCTTTTTTATTTTGTTCCCATTTTTTTTTATCTTGAGTCCACAAGATAAATTCTTGACTGCGTTGCGCCTGTCTAATGGGGATATGATGAATAAAGGCTCCGAGATTTTGTTCACAAAAAATTTGGTATTCTTGTGTAAAGAGCAGAAAGGTATGCCACGCTTGATCAAGAATATAAAGATCATCATCAATGCTTAGAGAAGCTTTAGGGGAATTCTGAT
>CAYQEW010000048.1:0-11502 GCA_964416605.1 uncultured Bacteriovoracaceae bacterium
GTCGGCAGACGATACCAAAAAACCGCATCTTTACCATTATCAAAAGGATCGTCAAAAAAATGATAGCGCACGACTTTCTTTTTATATTCAGAGTATTCACTCATGCCAAAAGAAACGATCATGTCATGAATTCGCTGAAAAGAATTTCTTGGAATATTTGGATTTTTTTGAATTAAATCACAGTAATCTTGAAAACTACCACTCCAATGCAAATGAGTAAAATCTTGTACCTGAAAATTATCTTTTAAAAACTTAGTTGTATCGAAACTGCTCATTGTATGCTCCTTCATCTTAAGTCGTCTATAATACACATCTCCCTAATAATATACATGAGTTGGGAGATTTTGCCTATTGTTTATAGAGACTATTCTTATATGATGAATGAAGATGAAAACAATCAGTTATGGAAATACAGACATAGGTAGAACTCGGTCTACAAATCAAGACTCTATCTTCGTGGATAATGAAAATGGTTGTTTCGTTGTGGCTGATGGGATGGGTGGACATCGTGGCGGAGATATTGCCTCACAAAAAGCAGTACAAATCATTGCTGAAAAAACTAAAAACAAATATCTTCCTATCAAAAATTTTTTATTAGACCTCGTGACCTCTTGTAATAAAAATATCTTTGATATTGCCGCTGAGAATGAGGAACTAAATGGAATGGGCACAACTATGACGGTCTGCCTTGTTGAGAACAATCAACTATGTATTGCTCATGTGGGAGACTCTAGAGCGTATCTTATTCATGAGCAACAAATTTTCCAACTCACAAAAGACCATACTCTTGTACAGGAAAAAATTAATCTCGGCATCTATAGTCGAGAACAAGCTCTTAAAGACCCTCAAAAAAATGTTCTCATAAAAACTGTCGGATATGAGGAATCAGTTGAAATTGATTACTACCAAGTATCTATTGAATCCAAGGATCTCATTCTTATTTGTAGTGATGGTTTATTTGGCAAATTAAGTGATCTAGAAATTCTGACGATTATTTCTAAGCAAAAAATAAATGAAATAACAATTAAAACGGCGGTAAATGAACTTATAAATGCTGCCAATCTAAATGGTGGCCAAGATAATATCTCTGCAATTTTAATTGCTTTGATCTAATTACAAACCTATTTTTAATATGATAAAGTCTTTAAAAGGTTTATGATTGAAAAACATAGTTAGATTTATATTCATCTCCCATGATAACAGAACAAGTAAAGAAATTAGAATTCCTAAAGTTTTGATATATATTTTATCTGTCTTAACTGTCTTTCTCCTCTTGGCTTCGATTATAGTTCTTTATGACTATGTTAGTTTACTCAAGTCAACTGGTTCTTCTTACCGACTAAGTGCAGAAAATAGAGAGTTAAAAGAACAAATTAAAATATACAAAATTAAAACTCAACAGATCAATAAACGTCTTGAAAAAATTGAAATCTTTCGAGATAAACTAAAAAATATTTTTGGAATTCCCACAAAAGAAGAAACTTCAAATAATGATTCAAAACTTCAAGAAGAACTTTACAATAGTTATGTAAATCGTTACAAGACGCTTAATATCCCTCTCGTTAACGATTCTATCCTTCTGCAAACCATTACTGATATCGATATTCACTTTTTAAAAAATGAATCACTTTCAAATAATCTCTTTTTAGATTTTAATTTAATAGACAACAAAATGCTTGATGATAAACGCTTTGCAAGTTCCACTCCATCAGTGGCTCCCGCAGCCGGTGTCATCACAAGTCAATATGGTCCTCGCATCAGTCCTTATTTTGGTATTCCCAAAATGCACGAAGGACTTGATATTGGGGCAGGAATTGGTACAAATGTTATTGCCACCGCTGATGGCACGGTGAGCGAAGCAGAAAATTCTACAGGTTTTGGGAAAGTCGTCAAAATTGATCATGGGTACGGAATAGAGACACTTTACGCCCACAATAGTCAGCTTCTCGTAAATAAAGGACAAGTTGTTCAAAGGGGGACTCTCATTGCCAGATCAGGAAATACTGGTTGGTCAACAGGTCCACATGTGCATTACGAAATTAGGGTCAACGGTATTGCTATTGACCCACAATACTATATATTAAATGACGATATTTTATAGGAGATATTTATGATCGGCGCAGTGATAAAAAAAGTTTTTGGAACAAAACAAGATCGAGACCTAAAATTACTTTATCCTTTATTAAATAAGATTAATGCTCTAGAGGCAAAGTATATCGCAATGAGTGACAATGAACTTCAAGCTCAGACTAACTATTTAAAAAATAAAATCGCGCAGAATATAAGTAAAGATGAAATTCTTTGTGAAGCCTTTGCAACTGTCCGAGAAGCTTCAAAGCGAATACTGGGAATGCGTCACTACGATGTTCAAATCCTTGGGGCTCTTGTTCTCAATGAAGGAAAGATTTCCGAAATGAAAACAGGAGAAGGAAAAACTCTTACTGCTACAATGCCACTTTATTTTAATGCTCTTTATGGCAAAGGAGCTCATTGTGTTACGGTCAATGATTACCTAGCCAAAAGAGATGCTCATGAGATGGGAGTTCTTTATAATTGGCTTGGACTCAGTGTTGGAGTCATTCTTGAAAATTTAACTGATGAAGAGAGACAAGTTGCCTACAATTCTGACATCACCTACGGAACAAACAACGAGTTCGCATTTGATTATTTGCGAGACAATATGAAGTTTGATTTATCTCAGTATGTTCAACGCGATCATTACTATTGTATTGTAGATGAGGTCGATTCAATTCTTATTGATGAAGCTAGGACACCTCTTCTTATTTCTGGCCCTAGTGAAGGAGACACATCTCTTTATCAAGTCGTGAATGAAGTCATTTTAAAATTAAATAAAACAGATGATTATGTTGTCGATGAAAAAAACCATACTGCCATCTTAACTGATGCGGGAGTTGTTAAAGTTCAGAAATTACTTAAGATTGAAAATCTTTACGATCCTACTAATCTAGAACTACTACACCATGTTATTCAAAGTCTTAAAGCCCATAGTCTTTTTCATATAGATCAAGAATATGTTGTGAGAGATGGGCGAGTTATTATTGTTGATGAATTCACTGGTCGTTTAAAAGATGGTTCTCGTTGGTCAGATGGACTCCATCAAGCGGTAGAAGCAAAAGAAAATGTAAGAGTAAAATCAGAAAACCAAACTCTTGCCTCTATTACCTTTCAAAATTATTTCAAACTTTACTCAAAACTTTCAGGAATGACTGGAACCGCAGATACTGAAGCAGAAGAATTTAATAAAATTTATAACCTTGACGTAGTGGTTATTCCAACCAATCTTCCCATGGTTAGAGAAGATGCTCCAGATATTATTTACGCATCAAAAGATGCGAAATACCGAGCTGTTGCGGATCTTATTTCTGAGTGTCATAAAAAGGGTCAGCCAGTCCTTGTTGGAACAATAAGCATCGAAAGCTCTGAAATACTTTCTGGATATTTGCGAAAACTCTCTATCCCTCATGAAATTCTCAATGCTAAACAACATGAACGCGAAGCTGATATTATTCAAAAAGCTGGACATGAAGGTTCTGTAACGATCGCAACCAATATGGCTGGGCGAGGAACAGATATCAAACTAACGGAAGTTACAAAAAAAGTGAATGGACTCTTTATTATTGGAACTGAAAGACATGAGTCAAGACGAATCGATAATCAGCTAAGAGGTCGATCTGGTCGTCAAGGAGACCCTGGAAAATCAAAATTCTTCCTTTCCTTAGAAGATGATCTCATGAGAATATTTGGTTCAGATAAAATAAAATCTATCATGAATACTTTTGGAGGCATGAAAGATGATGAGCCAATTGAGCATAACCTTATCACTAATCAAATTGCCAAAGCACAAAAGAGAGTTGAAGGTCATAACTTTGAAATAAGAAAACATCTTCTCGACTTTGATAATGTTATGAATGAACAACGTAAAGTTATTTATAAAATCAGAAAAGATATTTTAAATGATGAAGGAAATTTAGAATTACTTCATGAAATGATTGAAGATGTTTGCGTTAGCATTGTTAATTCTCACAAGCCAAGTAAAACAAATGCCCTTTCATTGTGGCCTTGGGCAGAAATTAAAAATTCTTTTTTAGCCGAATTCATGATTGATTTTGATTTTAATGCTGGGGATTGCATGTCTCAGTTTAAAGGTGATCCTGCTGAATACCTTACTTCAATTGCCATGGATAAACTTAAAGAAAAATTAGCTCAGTACGAAGAAAATCAAATTAAACTTGCTCTTCGAGAAATCCTTCTCTCTACTTTTGATGCTCACTGGAAAGACCATCTTCTTGCAATGGATCATTTAAAAGAAGGAATCAACCTGCGCTCTTATGGCCAAAAAGACCCTCTAGTTGAGTATAAACGAGAAGCTTTTTTATTATATGAAGATATGAAGCTTAGAATAAAAGAATCTGCGGTAAATAAAATTTATTCTGTCAGATTATACACTGAAGAAGAAATCGCGGAATTACAGAGACAGCATGAAATGGAACTTAAAGCACAATTAGAGGCTTTCCAAAAAGCTAAAAGCCTCAACGCTGCCAGTGAACAAGGAGCTGTAAATTCAAAAGGGAATGATAAAGTTGGCCGCAATGATTTATGTCCTTGTGGTTCTGGTAAAAAATATAAACATTGCCATGGAGCCTAACTAAATGCCTTCTCATAAGGATAAAGATGATCTCACAAAAGTCACCGATCTCGGTGACTTTATCCATGAAGATGAAGAACATGTTGAAGATTATTTTAGTAAAAAAGAAAGCAACACTACAATAGAAGAAAAAAAAGAAGAGATTTTCCCCATCGAAAGCCCTCTGGAAGACGCTGAAACTCCCCTCCAAGAAGAGTCTTTTGATTTTGAGAGTTCTTTTGAAGAAGAACCTTTTTTAGAAGAAACTAATTTTACATCAGATACTTTTTCGGAAAATAATCTCAGTGAAGAAGATTTTAATACCAAAGAAGACGTTCCTCAATTTGTTGCTGAGATAAAAAAAGAAATTGAATCAATTAAATTTGATAGCTCTGTTATGGAGCCAAACCCCCCTTATTCTCTTCTTATTGAGAACATCCACTCCCCTTTTGAAGTGAGTGAAGTTCTAAAAATTTTACGTGAATATAATCTCTTTCAAATTGAGGATGAATCCGAAACAGTAAGTCGCCTTGAACGGGGTAAATATTTAATAAGTAGAATCAGTGAGTATCTTCTCATTCATTTAATCTCTAAATTAAATAAAATAAATGTCTCTCTTAATGCTGGTCCCAGTGAACTTATATTTCAAGCTCAAGAAGATTACCCTTTTGATCTTGGAACTCCCAACAATCAAAATAATTTAAATGATCTAAAAGAAGAAATTAATACTCAAACTCAAAATCATATTCTCATTTGTCCAGACAACTCACCACCTGGATTTACCATTAAAAAATTTATTCAACATATCCAATTTTCCGGCACAAATGACATACCCTATATCAAGCATCTTGATACATTTAAAAAAATAGCGATTGATTTAAATGCAAATGCTATTATTAATTTTAAATATCAACTCATAAATAACAATGAGTATCTATTCTCAGGAGACAGTGTTTGGATAATAAAAAATTAGAATACTATGATGTCCTTGTTGTCGGAGGAGGAATCATTGGAGCCTCTATTTATAATGAGCTTTCTCTTCATGGTATAAAATGCCTCTTACTTGAAAAATATACTTTTGGTTCTCAAACTTCTTCTGCTAGCTCTAAAATGCTTCATGGAGGCCTTCGTTACCTTGAATCCTTTGATTTTGATTTAGTCTATGAGTCTTTAACAGAACGAAATTTATGGACGAAAATACTTCCTTCCTTCGTTCAAAAAAAAATGTTTCATTTCCCTATTTTTAAAAACTCACGCGTAGGAAAATTTAAACTCCGCCTAGGAATCATTCTGTACTATCTTTTCTCAAAAGAATTTAATTTTAAAAATATTTTTAGTACTCCCAAGGAAATACTTTCTCTTCTTCCTCTGCTTAAAAGTGACGCATTACTTGGCGCTTTCAATTACCATGATGCAATTATGGATGATAAAAAAATTGTCGAAGAGATTATAAGAAAAACCCCTTCTCTCTCTTTTGCTCAAGAAAATGCCGAGTACAAACAAATTTTTGACTTTAAAAATAAAACTTTCTTAGTTCAATATAATGAAAAAAAAATCTTGTGCAAACACATCGTTTTTGCCTTGGGCCCATTTACGGATCATGTACTAAAAAAAGAAAAATTTATTAACTGGAACCCTATTATCATTCAAAGTCGAGGTGCTCATCTATGGATTTCCAAAAAAGATTTACCAATCGAAGAACCGGTTGTGTATCAAACTCACGACGAAAGAGTGCTTTTCTTTATTCCTCATGAAAATAAAATACTGATTGGAACAACGGATCAGCCCTTTAACGCTTATCCTGGAAATATTGAAATAACCAATGAAGAAAAAAATTATCTACTCAGTTACATTAAAGAAGTCTTTCCCGAATCCCATATAACCCAAGACCATGTCATGAGTGCTATCGCAGGCGTAAGACCTCTTGTGCGAAATGGAAACAATCAAGAAACCAAAAAAATAAGCCGCAAACATGCTCTCTTTATTCCCCACTCCCATATTTCCGTCATTGCTGGAGGAAAATACACGACCTTTAGAATCATGTCTCAGGATGTTGTCAAAAGAATTTGTTCTCAAGAAAATATTTCTTATAAAGAACATCTTTTTATTGAACAATTTCAAAAACGATAAGACATTCCTGCCCAAATACGCGGTCCAGAAGATTTCTTAGTCCACTCAACACCGAGTGCGTCTGCTCCAAAAGTATCTATCGTGTAATTATAATCAAGTATCATTCTCGCTCCAAAGCCCCGTGCTGCATAAAACTTAAAACCAACTCCAAGGGCAATATTTTTAGATGATCCATTTAAAGATTCGTTTACTGTCGCCTGAGTTGTATTATCAATATAGGAGACTCCATCTCTTACTTTACCCAAAGAAAATCCTAAACTTAAAAATGGAATAAAGGTATTAATCATCCAAGGTTGTTTTTTAGAAGGATGCCAATGAAGCATTCCTCCAAAATCAAAACGACTTGAGTTCGCTCCGCCTCCAGCAAGTGAAAAATCGGAACTCCTCGTAAGGCTTATCAGAGGAGCAAAAGAAAATGAGGAGTACCAACGGTCTATATTTTTAAAATAATACTCTGCTCCTAAAGTAAAATGATACAAGGTATTAGTGTAATCAATTGTTTTTTGGGTAGAGTCTGCTTTAAAAGACCTTACATCTAAAGATAGTGCTCCCCAAACTTCCCAATTGCGATGAAGAAGGGATTGATTGAGAGTCGCGGTTTGATTGTGAGTGGTATCTTCCTGCTCAAATAAGTCTTTGAGTGAATCGTCTGAGTCACCATCAACAATTGGAATAGAGCTATCTTCAAGTGTCGTTTCCGCGTTTGCGCTCACCGGAATATTCGTTTTTTCAACAAGGCGTGTCTCATCAGAAGCGAGTTTAACAGCCTCGGTAATTTTAATTTTAAGTGCTTTATCTATTTCTATTTCACTGGGATTTACAAGACGATACAGTGACCAAACTGATTTTTGAGGCATTAATTTAACAAGAACTCCCCTGGCCACAACTCCTTGCGTGATGAAATATTTTGCGTGCTGATTTTCAGCTAAACCATCTTCCATTCCTCGATTAATAAGAATTGTTTTTTTGGTGCTGGAAACATTCAAAATTTTAACGGTCAAAACATCATCAATATCGACAGCTTTAAGGTAAAAACTTGTAAAGAAAAAAAGCGGAATTAAGAACTTAAAACTCATACTATCCTCTTATTACTAAAATCTATTAAAATTATAGGTATTTAGAAGCCATTTGGCTATTTTCAAATATTGCTTTATCCCTAGCACGGATATAGAATGCGTCAAAAGGTGTTCATAATGAGAAAAAATAAAAAAGAAAACAAAATTTATTTCTATGAGTGCTCCATAACTGGAGAGAAATTTAAACGAAATGTGAAGGTTGATAATACTGCGGACCTTGTAAGCATATCAGCATACTACGAATTAAATCCAGAAGAAGACGATCGTCCAGCAGTTGTAAAAAAAGAGCTCGGCATAAAAGAAATTTCACCTAGTAACTAGATATAAAACGGATTATTCATGAAAACACTTGATATGATCATTATTGGAACAGGTCCTTCCGGGCTGACTGCTGCAATATATGCAGCTCGTGCAGACTTAAAACTTGTTGTATTAGAAGGCCACGAACCAGGAGGTCAGCTGACACTCACAACTGAAGTTGATAATTTTCCTGGTTTTCCTCAGGGAGTCATGGGGCCCGAGCTGATTGGCAATATGAAGGATCAAGCGAAAAGATTTGGAGCAGAATTTATTCAAGAGGTCGCAACCTCTGTAGATTTTTCGTCACGTCCTTTTACAATAAAAACAGATAATAATACGTACACGGCTAAGACCGTGATTATTTCAACTGGTGCAAGTGCAAAATTTTTAGGCCTTGCCCATGAGAAAGAACTCACTGGAAAAGGTGTGAGTACCTGTGCGACTTGTGACGGTTTCTTCTACCGCAACAAAATCGTTCATGTTGTGGGAGGTGGAGATACCGCGATGGAAGATGCAAATTTTCTCAGTAAGTTTGCCGAAAAAGTTTATATCGTTCACCGCAAAGAGACACTTAGAGCATCTAAGCCTATGCAAGAACGCTCTTTTAAAAACCCTAAAATCGAATTTATTTGGAATACTGAAGTCAAAGAAATTCTTTTTAATGAGTCTGGAGTAACTGGTATTCTCGTTGAGAATAATGTCACCAAAGAAATAACAGAACGTAAAACCGACGGCTTATTTTATGGTATCGGCCACACACCTAATACCCATTTTTTAGAAGGTAAGATCACCACTGATCATGAAGGCTTTATAAAAACAATCAATGACGTAGAAACTAATATTCCAGGAGTTTTTGCCTGTGGAGATGTGAAGGATTCCTACTACCGTCAAGCCATAACAGCTGCAGGGTCAGGATGCCAAGCGGCGATCAAAGCGGAAAGATATTTAGAAAATATTTCTTAAGAATCATTGACAATTGATTGGGATAAATTGACAATTAAAAAGAGAGCGAGGAATGCTCTCTTATATTTTGACCAAGGAATGGCCAATGAACAGTCTCTTTAACTTCAAGTGTCTTGATGTTACAATTAATCCCAAATTTAAAAACATCTCTCTTTTTGTCACCTCTTCTAAAATTAATGAAACTTTACTGAGTGAAATGGAGTCCTTTTTTGATTGGCTCGCAACCCACAAAGAAATCAATTCTGTTTTAATTTCAATGCAACAAATTGGCTATCTTGAAAGCCTTGACTCAAATGATTTAAAGCACTACAACGCTTTTTATTTGCGAGAAATTCAAAATAAAATTCAAAAAATTAATTCTTATTATAAACTCATGCCTCAAACTATTATTTATGACTATGGAACAAAAGCTTGCGGTTTAGCTCTCGAATTAGGTATTGATGCCGATCTGAAAGTTGCTCATCAAAAAGCTTTCTTTCAACTGAATCATTTCCAATTGGGAATCCTTCCCTCTTCTGGAACTGTTGAAACGCTTTCTCTGTGCAGCAACCAGAGTACTGTCAAAAACTTGCTTCTTTTAAATAAAAAAATAACCGCTCAGTTTTTTGAAAATATTGGCTTTATTTCTCAAGTTTATAAAACGGAGAATGAACAAAAAACTATTTCAAGTATTCTAGAAACTATTTCCAAATCATCTCAAGTGAGTATTGCACAATTTAAAATGACCTCGACTCTGCAAAATAAATCCCACCAATCAATAAACGAAGACGAACAAGTTAAGAATGCGACTTACATTATTGAAGATTGGAAAGAGCCTAGCAATTTCATGCCTCTAAAAAGTTTTTCTTGCGTAGTACAAAAAACTTTTAAAATAGATGAGGATGAAAAATTGGCTAGTTAATTTATTAGTTTTAATAATGACTACCGTGTAAATTTTACACGGTAGTCAAATCAAAGATGATAAAGCGTTTCCATTCGTCTACATTTCTCCCATCGGGGGAACAATGAAATTAATTTTCTTCTTATTTATTTTAAGTACTTTTACAGTTACTGCTCAAAGCAACACTAAATTTGAAGCAATTCCAGTTGATTTTAGCGATGAATGTCAGTCAACACTGCTAAGAGCAACGGAAGGATCCCTTGCTTCAGATACCGCTTATCTCCTTCCTAAAGCCGTTCTAGGAGTCAACAACTTAGGCGAACAAAAATTTCAAATTATAAAAAAAAGTAACGGCGACTACGAATTGTTTTTTTCGATCTACTTTCCTTCTTCAAATAAGGATATTGACTTAAACGATGGAACTAAAATTTTACGTTTATGCTATCCCAAAGATGGTGATAGTTTTTTAGCTCAGCATAAAATCAAACACCTCTCACATATGGCCATTAATAATATTGATGTCGCAATCGACGGACTCGGTTCCTATTCTCTGGCGTCCAAAGAAACCACGATCATTGATATTCTGGGACTCTACCGCAATGTCCGTTTTAAAATTGGAGATGAAAATAATCTCAATGATTTCCTTGATGAATTAAGAAGTAAAAGTGGTGTTGAAGTAAAGGTAAATTTTAAATTTCTAGCACGCAGATCAGATGGAAAAATAAACTGCGATATTAATGCGAAAGTATTGGCTCAAAAATTAGAAGCTGCCGCCAAGGTTCCAATCAAATCCGTCAATGTTGCTGCCAAGACAACCTATACAAATATATTAAAAGAAATTGCCTCAAAATGCTCGATGGAAGCAAGCTCTGATCCAAGTTTTAATAAACTAGCTTTCGACATGGCAAAGGATGCGACGACCTGGTGGGAAAAAACCGTCAGTGATTATAATGGTAATAAACCTGATGCATGCGCAATTGCCCCAAACTCAGATGATTGTAGATGTTCTCGCCTTCCACATCTCTGTGCTCCAGAAAATCTTCCAGGAGGCAATACTCCTCCTTCACCTATTTATACAGAAGAACAACAAAAAACCCTAGATCGTTGTTTTGAAAATCGTTTCAACGAACCAGTACGTAATTGTTTCTGTAAAGTGTGGCCCTCTCACACAAACTGCGTAGAAAATTCTATCAACAATTCACTTATCGGTGAAAATGACTCAAGCTCCGATTCAATGCCTCTTCCTCCTAAAACAGAAAAAGAAAAAAGTTTAGCACTTATCGATTTAACTATTATGGCTGAATATTTTAAATCTCAAGGAAGTATCAATTACAATTTTGAAAGACTTGCTCCCGCAACTTCAGAAACCTTTAATACTCCGATTATTATTAAGGCTTTAGATGATTTTGGCTCTTTAAACAGTATTACTCTCGCTGCCGAAGCTGTTAAGAGCAATAAAAGCCTGATTAAGAATTTAAATTTTACAATTGGAAACACCTTAACTATCT
>CAYQEW010000049.1:0-11394 GCA_964416605.1 uncultured Bacteriovoracaceae bacterium
CTTTAGATAATAAACGATGCGTTTTAGGAAAAGTATTTATTATTACTACTTAGTTGAAGAAGAAACTGTTAAACTTTTTCTACCCTTTCTACGTCTCGCATTAATAACACTACGTCCACCTGGAGTAGACATTCTTTTTAAGAATCCATGATCTCTTAAGCGTTTCAATTTTTTTGGTTGCCACGTGCGCTTACTCATAATTACCTCACAATATAAAATAAAGAGAGATAAATACATGAATTTTAAAAATTGGTCAATGGTAAAATATACCTACGGCCAATGCACCACACAGGCCAAAATCTGTTGTAAAAAGCGCCAATGCTTGATACATAGAGCACCTAGGTGTTTTATAGGTTGGAGAGGGCCCATGAAGTCTATTTTAGATCAATTTTTAAATTTTGATGATGTCGAAGATAAGAAAGCAGTTTCTGAAAATGATTTTAGTGAAAATGAATTAGTTGCACTAAGCCAAGAAGTTTTACGCGTTCTTGCCCAAAAACTCCCACTCAACAAATACGTTGCCTATTTTGAAAACAGTTTTGCAATTAACCGCATCGAAGAAAATTTAATGGAAGTAAAAGTTAAAACAGCTTTTATCAAAAAAATGTTGGAGGATAATTATCTAGATTTTTTAAATACTTCAATTGAATCTGCTCTCGGAAAAAAATATCAACTTAATATCATCTGTGAATTTTCTAGCAATGAACGATCTGATCAAGAAATTGAGAAAAAAGAAATATCTCCTAAAAAAATAACTTCTCAAAAACCAAGTTTTAGCCTCGAAGACAATGATGATCAAATCAATAGTCATATTCCTAAACAATCTACTCATCGAAACAGTATTCAAGGAATTATCAGTGATAAAAACTTTAATAATTTTATCGTTGGTTCATCAAACAATATGGCTCACGCAGCAGCTATGGCGGTAGCGAAAGAACCTGGAAAAATTTATCCTAGCATTTATTTGTACGGTGGATCAGGACTAGGTAAAACCCATCTCATTCACGCAATTGCCAATAAAGTATCTGAACTTTATCCCCAACATAAAGTTGTTATCACCTCTGCTAATGCGTTTAAATCTGAATTTGTTCATTCAATAAAAAATAATGAACAAGTTAATTTTAAAGATAAATACACGAAAAATATTGATGTCTTAATCATTGATGATATTCATGAGTTAAAAAATCGAGAGGGAACTCAAGATGAATTTTTTCATATTTTCAATGAACTCCATCGTGCTGGAAAGCAACTTATTTTCACTTCTGATAAACACCCAAAAGAAATTGATGGCATTGCAGAGCGACTAAAAACAAGACTTAGCTGGGGGCTGGTTGTTGACATACAACCACCTGACTTTGAAACCAGAATGGCTATTTTACAAAAGAAAGCAATGGAGATTGATTTATTTTTAGATAAAGATGTCATTGAACTCATCGCTAAAAATATTCGCAACAATATTAGAGAACTAGAGGGATGCCTGATTCAACTTTACGCTTATTCCTCTATCAATCAAATTGAAATCGATTATAACATTGCCAAAGATCAATTGAGACTCGTTGAAAATCCTAACGAAGTTACACTAACTTTTGAAATGATTATGAATGCAATTGAAAAACTTTATGAAGTAAATATTCATGAATTAAAAAGTAAATCAAGATTACAACAAATAACAAAAGCCAGACATATGGCTATGTACCTCTGCTACAATGAACTTAAATCAACTCAAAAAGAAATTGCCAAGTATTTCGGTGGCAGAGACCACACGACAGTTGTTCATGCGCTAAAAAAAATATCTGAAGAATTAAAAAATGATCCGAAACTACTTAGTCAGTACCATAAACTAAAAGGCTATCTCGGATGAGCTACCAAGTTCTTGCCAGAAAATGGCGCCCCCAAAACTTTAATGATGTTGTTGGACAAGCCCATGTAGTGAGAGTTCTCACAAACTCCATCAAAAATAATCAAATTGCTCATGCCTATCTTTTATGCGGAACAAGAGGAACTGGCAAAACAACACTTGCTCGAATTTTTGCCAAAGCTATTAACTGCACCAACCTTCAAGCAGATGGAAATCCCTGCCAACAGTGTTTATCATGCACAAGCTTTAATGAGGAATCATATATCGACTATCAAGAAATCGATGGTGCATCTAATAATTCAGTCGATGATATCAGAGCTCTCAATGAGAATGTTCTTTATTTACCAGCTTCTGGAAAATATAAAATATATGTCATTGATGAAGTACACATGCTTTCCAATAATGCATTTAACGCTCTTTTGAAAACACTTGAAGAGCCGCCTGCTCATGTTATTTTTATTTTTGCCACGACTGAGCCCAATAAATTATTAAGAACCGTACTGTCACGGTGCCAGAGACTAGACCTGCGAAATGCTTCTAATTCTGATATTTCTGAACATTTAAAAAAAATATGTCATCTTGAAGAATTAAAATTTAGCTCTCCCGAAATCCTTGAAGCAATTGCCAGAAGAGCAGATGGCTCTTTTAGAGATGCCCTATCATTACTTGATCAAGCAAGAGCGTTGTCTGTCGATAACATGATAACCAGTGAGACAATAGTTCTTGCACTTGGCATTGCTTCCAAGGAAAATATTCTTAACCTTCTCGACTATATCTTTGCTTGTCAGTCAGAACCAATGACTGAGTTATATTTAAATATCATGAAGCAAAACATTGATATCAATTCTTTTGCCACTCAAATCTTAGAAGAACTTTATTATATTATTCAAAAAAATGAATTTGAAGGAGATATTTCTGAGCTCTATTGGATCTATGAAGTAATGGCCAAAGACTTTGAATGGATAATTAAAAACGCCATCCCTGAAAAATCACTGCTTTTAGTTTTACAGAAAATAGCCAAACGTGATGAACTCTTTGAAGATAAAAAAAAAAAATCTTCTCATTAGAAAAAAAATAAATTCCATTGAAATTCCTATCGCTCAAAATCTTTTAAGTTGGCCTGGATGCTTAAACTATCTTAAAACAGAATCCTCTACAGTACACGCCGCATTGGAACACGCTGTACTTATACATTTTAATATAAACGAACTAGAGATTGTTTTAGGCTTCACAGAAGAAAACAATTTATTTTTAGAATATTTTCAAGATAAAATTAATTGGCAAAATTTAAATCTCAACATTAATCAGTACTTTGAAAAAAGTATGAATCTAAAACTAATTTCTCTCGCTAGAATAGAAAAAGAAAATAAAAACTTGCTTACTCCATTTGAAAAACAAGAAAATGAATCAAAAAATGAAGAAGAAAAAAAAAGAAAGCAAATTCTCGAAAATCCCTATATCATAGACGTGCAAAATACTTTTAATATAAAAATTAAAAAAGTAACCATAAAGGAATAAAGATGAAAAACATGAGTAAAATGCTTCAACAAGCACAACAAATGCAATCTAAAATGACTACATTGCAAAATGAACTTGCAACCAAAGAAATTAAAACAACCTCAGGGGGGGGAATGATCGCCCTGACCATGAATGGAAAAAAAGAAATTCTTGAAATTAAAATTAATCCGGAATGCCTTAACCCATCAGATACCGAAATACTAGAAGAAATGGTTAAATCAGCGGTTAATCAAGCAATTAAAGAAGTTGAAAGTTTTAATGAAAAAGCTATGCAAAAAATCACTGGGGGCCTTAGCATTCCAGGAATTTTCTGATACATTGATCGAGTGAAGATACCTATAGCACTCGAAAACACCATAAAACATCTTAGCCAACTCCAAGGAGTTGGTGAAAGAACAGCTTTTCGCTATGCCCTTCAAATGTGCAAATGGAGCGAACAAGAAATACATCATTTTTCAGAATCAATTAAAAACATCGCCTCACTGAATACTTGCTTCGAATGTGGCATATTCAGTGATGATGGGCTTTGCAAGCATTGTAGTGATGAACTACGTATTGCATCGGGCCAAATTTGCGTCGTAGAAAAATTAACCGATTTACTTGCTATCGAAAAAAGTAATCAGTTCAAAGGGGTCTTTCATATTCTAGGTGGGGTGCTCAATCCACTTGCCGGAATCGGCCCTGAGGAACTTCGCTTAGACTCACTTATCGATCGAATTAAAAAACACAAATACAATGAAATCATACTGGCAATTAACCCATCGATTGAAGGAGAAGCCACCTGTGGCTATCTTAAAAGCCTAGTGCCAGACTTTGTTAGTATTAAAAGAATTGGATTTGGAGTACCTATAGGTGGTAATTTAGAGTATTTAGACCCTTTGACAATATTAAAGGCTTTTGAAAATAAGAGTATTTTTTAATGATGAATATAGACGAAATGATTAATCCTTACTTTAGTGAACTTGTTGAAAAATACAATGGTATTCAAATTTTCTTAAGCAATGAAGAAGGAAATCTTCTCTATCAAAGTAAAGCTAATTATTTTAACACTAAAAGCCCCCTTATTTCAGGCTTATGGCAAGCATCAAACAAAATTAATATTGGCGAAGAAAATATTGTACAGGTAAGCTCTACTCAAACTGGCTACTACATTACATCTTTGGGAAAAAATAAACCTGTTATTATTGCTCTTGAATATCGTCGCATTCAAAATCCTGCAAAATTAAAATATGAATTCAAAAGAATGATTCGTGAAATTTTAGAAAATGAAAACTTAGATGTTCTATTTCAATCTAAAGTTTCTCACTTTCTCTTTGATCATCTTGAAGATGAAGAAATTGAACACATGTTTAAAGGGCTGGAGAACTAATGTCTTTTGTAAATAACTATACAAAAGAAATTAATTGTAAAATCGTTTTCTACGGTCCCGCTCTTGGCGGTAAAACAACTTGCATAAAATACATCTATAATCAAACATCCGGTGACACAAAAAATAATCTTGTATCCCTTGATACAGATCAAGAGCGCACGCTCTTTTTCGATTTTCTTCCTCTGCACTTGGGACAAATTAGAGGCTTTAAAACTAGATTTCATCTCTACACTGTTCCAGGACAAAGCTTTTATGAGTCAAGTCGCAAACTTATTTTGCGTGGAGTTGATGGCATTATTTTTGTTGCCGATTCTCAAATAGATAAAATGGAAGACAATCTTGAAAGCTTAAGAGATCTTGAAAATAATCTTGAAGAAGAAGGCTATGAGCTTTCCAAGATGCCTATGGTGTTTATGTGGAACAAAAGAGATTTGCCCAATATTGTTTCCACAATAGATTTAAATTCAAAACTTAATAAATACGACCGTCCTAGCGTTGAAACTACCGCAGTTAATGGACAAGGCGTATTTAACGGTCTTAAACTAATAAGCAAGCATGTTTTACTTAATGTTAGAGGGAACTTTAAGTAATTTTTATACTTAATAAAGGAGAGAGAGATGGCCAAAAGATTAAATGCACACTTATCAACAAAACAAATTCATGAATTTGAATCTTTTTTGCAAGATGAGCTCGAAAAAATCACAGAAATTTCTAACCAAAATTCTGATGAGTATATTGTAAAAAATGAAGAAAATTCTGATGAGGTTGACCAAGCATCTGCACAACAAGACAGAGATCAACTCATTCGCTTTAGAAATAGAAATGTTTTCTATGTTAAAAAACTTCAAAAATCACTCGATAAAATCGCTAAAAACGAATTTGGTATCTGTGAAGATTGTGGCGCTGAAATAAAATTTGAACGCTTAAAAGCAAGACCAACTGCTGAATTATGCATTCTATGCAAAGAAGAATCTGAAAAAGATGAGTCTCAAAATTTTATTAAAAGACAATCAAAATCATTGGGACAAACTTTGCATTTACAGCAAACTCTTTAATTATGAAGCAATCAAAAAAAATTGCAATTATTGGTGGAAGTGGTGTTTACAAAATGGAAGGTATCGAGCTCATCGCTGAGCACGATATCTCCACTCCTTATGGAAAACCGAGTGCTCCAGTTAAAGAATTTAAAATAGAAGATTATTTCTTTTACTTTATACCAAGACATGGTGAAAACCATATCTTCACCCCAACTGAAGTAAACTATTGCGCCAACATTTACTCTCTAAAAATGCTAGGAGTCGACACTATTATTTCAGTATCCGCAGTAGGTTCCTTAAATGAAAAATGTCCTCCCACGAGCTTTGTTTTTCCGGATCAATTTATTGATCGAACAAAAGGAAAAAGAGCATCAACTTTTTTCCATGAAGGTCTTGTTGGACACGTCTCCTGTGCTGATCCAATCGAAAAATCTCTTAAAGATAGGCTCTATCAAATAGCTCAAGAAAATAACATTCCCTCAATGAATGGTGGAACTTATCTATGTATTGAGGGACCGCAATTTTCTACCAAAGCAGAATCGCATCTCTATCGCAACTGGGGAGCAACCATTATTGGCATGACAAACGTTCCGGAGAGCTATCTCGCAAAAGAAGCTGGGATCGCTTACGCTACAATCGCAATGGTTACCGATTTTGATTGCTGGAAAGAAGAACATTGCAGCGTTGAAGAAATCATGAAGGTTGCAAAACAAAATAATATAAATGTACAAAAAATTATAAAACAAGCAATTCCCAATTTAATTAAAAACCCAATTCACTTTACTCCAGAAAACAATAATGCCGTCATGACGTCACCTGAAATAATCAGCTATGATGACAGTTTAATTCTTAATCTTTTACTTAAATAATGAACTACAAACCCCACTATAGCGTCCTTCACAAAGAATGCTTGGAGCACATGAGTGGGGTAAAATTAGCACTAGATTGTACTCTTGGGGCAGGAGGACACACGTCACTTATATTAAATAAGTTTCCAGATTGTACTGTGCACTCCATTGATCAAGATATTCAAGCAATTGAAAACGCTCAAAAATTCTTAGAAGAATTTATTAAAAACAAAAGATTATTTTTACATCACACTAATTTTGTTAACTTCTCAGAACAATCTGAATATAAATTCGACGCAATTCTTATGGATATTGGAGTATCTTCTCATCAGTTCGACGAAGCCTCTAGAGGCTTTAGCTTTCGATTTGACGGACCTCTTGATATGCGAATGGATCAAAACTCTTCTTTGAAAGCAGAAGATATCGTCAATGATTTTTCGGAAGAAGAATTAATTAAAATTATTTTTGATTTAGGAGAAGATAAATTTGCAAAAAGAATTGTCAGCAAAATAATTGAGCAAAGAAATATAAAAAGAATTGAAACAACTAAAGAATTAGAAAATATTTGTTTTCATGCCTACCCCGCAAAACTTAGATTTGACGGAATTCATCCCGCAACTAAAACTTTTCAGGCTCTAAGAATCTACGTTAATGATGAGCTTGGAGTATTAGAAAAAAGCATTGAAAAATATTCTGAAATGTTAAACCCAAATGGAAAACTTCTTATTATTAGCTTTCACTCATTAGAAGATAGAATAATCAAGAGGAAATTTCGTTCACTAGAGGAAAGTAATCCTAATTATGTCATACTTACTAAGAAGCCAATTGTGCCGAGTGATGAAGAAATAAACATCAATAAGCGGTCAAGAAGTGCTAAGTTAAGGGTTCTTCAAAGGATTGAAGATGGGCACAACCAAAAGAATAAATATAAAAAAAAATATCAATCTTTCTCAAAAATCAATTATAGAGAAATGCCGTGAGTTATTTTCTGTATCGCCCATAAAAATCATTCTTGGGCTAATAACCGTAACAATTATTATTGCCATTAGTTTTATTTCTTTTCGCATGAAAAGAATTGAACTTGCCATTCAAATAAATAAAGAGCTTAAAAACAAAGATGAATTATTAGAAAAAAATAAATACCTAAAAGCCCAAAAAGCCGAGCTTCTCTCACCGAAAAGATTAAGAAGTATTTCCAGTGACTATAGCTTACAACAACCCTCTGAGGAGCAATTGATTATTATACCATGAAAATAAAAATTGGATTTACCTTCATTGTTTTTTTCTTTATTTATTGCATTATTATAGGCAAGTCGTTCTATATTCAAGTTCTCAATAGAGATAAGCTTATCTCATACTCTCAAAGACAGAGCTATCGCAAAAAAACACTCACCTCTCCAAGAGGTCAAATCGTTGATCGCAACGACAATCCCCTCACTCTCAATATTAAAACCTATGATCTTTTTAAATTAGCGAATGAAGATAAAATCGCTGATCCAGGATTAAAATTATTGAGTAAAACCGTACCAGGTATCACCTACTCTCAACTTAAATCACAAATTAAAGTTAAAAATAAATTTCATTGGATTAAACGCAAAGTAGTTTTAACGAGAGAGCAATTTTTAACACTTAAAGGAATTAAAAATCTCGAAATACGTGACAATGACAGTAGGGTCTATCCCAATCGAGAGATTTTAAGTCAAGTGCTCGGCTATATCGGAGTTGATGGAAAAGGATTGGATGGAGTAGAGTATTTTTACAACGACCAACTCAAGGGAACAAAAGAATCCAAAGAACTTATTAAAGATGCAAAAGGCAGATCAATTACAATTAATTCAAAACCAACTACCGCGCCAATTGATTCAACCTTAAAACTTTCTATCGATATTAAATTACAAGAATTTGCTGAAACCGCTCTCAAAGAAACTGTTCTCTACAATGAAGCTCTTAAGGGAGGAATTGGGGTGCTCAATCCCCACACAGGAGAAATTCTTGCAATAGCAAACTATCCTCACTATGACCCTAATTCTTTTAGTAACTACAATCCATCACAAAGAAGATTGGGATTTGTCACAGACTTTTTTGAACCAGGTTCTATTATTAAACCTTTCACCGTTGCAGCGGGCCTAAACGAAAAAGTCATCAATCCTAATACCGTTATTCAAATGCCTGATAATTTTCTACAAATTGGTAAGCACAAAGTGAAAGAATCTTTTGATAAAAAATACGGCAAAATGACAATCACTGAGATTCTTAAATATAGCTCAAACGTAGGTGTCTCTAAAATTGGATTTAAAGTTGGCTACAAAAAACTCGTTTCGTATTTTGATAAATTTGGATTTGGTAAAAAAACAGGAATCGAATATCCCTCAGAAGCGAGTGGATTATTAAACAAAAAAGACAGCTCCATGATAAGACTCAGTAATCTCAGTTTTGGACAAGGAATCGCGACAACGGGAATTCAAATGCTCAGCGCCTGGGGCGCTCTTGCCAATAACGGTGTCCTTGTAAAGCCAACTATTAATAAAGTAATCGACCCCAAAACAATCTCTGGAAGTCAGATTATCCCAAAAGAAGTTGCTGATCAGGTCAACAAGATGCTTGTAGAGGTCGTTAATTCTGGGACAGGAATGAATTCTAAAATAGATGGATATGAAATAGCAGGAAAAACAAGTACTGCTCAAAAAGTTGTTAACGGTAGTTACAATGGTTTCATTGCCGGTTTTATTGGATTTCCAACAAATACCCCAACAAGATATGTTATCTTTAGTTATATTGATTCTCCTAAAAAATATAGTCATTTTGGAAGCCAAGTAGCTGCTCCTCTTTTTAAAAAAGTTATGGCTTATGTTCTTAAAGATGAAGTGATCAATACGAAAATATCATGGAGCCAAATTAAAAATAAAAATTTGAACACTGATGCAACAAAAGAAATCAATAAAGAAAAAATCGAACGAAATATTGCGAGTGGATTACCTAATTTTGTTGGACTTGATCGAATATCTGCACAAAATCTTGCACAAAAAAATAATATTAACTTGAAGTCTGTTGGCTATGGAATTGTTTATAAACAATCGCCTGAACCAGGAAAAACAATTGATCCCAAAGACATGATAACCCTTTATCTTATGCCTCCTACCTATGAATAATATTTGTATTGATTCTCGCATAGTTAAAAAAAATGATCTCTTTATCGCCATAAAAGGTGAAAATTTTCACGCTTCAGAATTTATTCCAGAAGTTTTAAAAAAAGAACCTCAATGCATTGTATGTACCAATGATGAATTCACTCAAAAAATTTTACAAAATCTTTTTATTCCACCAACAACCAAAATAATTTGGGTAGATGATACAACTAAATATTTACAACAAATCGCTAAAGAACATTTAGAAAAATGGCAAGACAATAATCACATTGCCTTTACTATTGCAGGGTCAAACGGAAAAACAACGACCAAGGAAATGCTTTTCCATATTCTCAACTCACTATTTCCCAATAAAATTAATGCAACTAAAGCAAATAATAATAACCATATTGGAGTTCCTCTTACCATTTTAGATACCCATGAAGACCATATTTTTTCTATCATTGAACTAGGAAGCAATCACCCTGGTGAAATGCAACTTCTTATGGATATCACGCAGCCTAATTTTGGAATGACAACAAATATAGGAGCCACTCATCTTGAATTTTTTGATACTCTTGAAAACGTTTTTATTGAAGAAACTAAAATTTATGAAAGTATTTCAAAATCATCAAAAAAATCAAAATGTTTTTTTCTTAATCAAAATGACGAATATTTGAAAAAACTTCCCAAAGAAAAATGGTGCCACGCTCTAGGAGAAAATCCTTTATTTAAAAATTTACCTGCCCCTAAAGTAACAGGCGAACATAATCTCTGGAACCTTGGTGTTGCCTGTGAAATTGCCTATTATTTCTATCCGGAATACGAAAAAGAAATTATTAATGCAGCTCTCAATTTTAGTCCAACTAAAAATCGATCTGAGTGGATTCAAGTTGAAAATACTGCGATCTTCTTAGATGCTTACAATGCAAATCCAAGCTCCATGAAGGCAGCAATTGAAGGATTTCTATCTACCGCTCAAGAAAATGAAAAAATACTACTTATACTCGGAGATATGTATGAGTTAGGAACACATACTGAAGAGTATCACCAAGAAATAACCAAATTCCTTAATCAAAAAAACATTCGAGAGTGTAGATTTATCGGTATTTTTAGTGATTTTTATCAAAAAAATTATTTAGGTAAATCCATTACATTTCCAGACAGTGAATCATACAGAAATCAATTCTTATTAGAACTAAAAAAATTCGATCGAGTTTTTATCAAAGGAAGTCGAGGAGTAAAACTCGAAAAACTTCTTTTTTAGTTTTCCTTGGCTAATCTATAATAATTGTTTTATAATCTCAGGTTAATCAATTAAGGATATATACTATGTTTTATTTTCTCTTTTCTGAGTTTGGAAATGACACTTATTTATTTAATGTTTTGCAATATATTACCTTTCGATCATTTATCGCCTTTATTGTTGCCACACTTGTTTCTATTTTTTTAGGTAAAAAATTTATTGCTAAATTACAAAGCCTACAATTTAAACAAGTCATTCGTACCGTTGGTCCAGAGTCTCACTTAAAAAAACAAGGAACTCCTACCATGGGAGGAATTCTCATTATAAGTGTTGCTCTTATTACCTCAATTCTTTTTGGTAACCTCTACTCACTTCCACTTGTCGGCACTATGC
>CAYQEW010000050.1:0-11196 GCA_964416605.1 uncultured Bacteriovoracaceae bacterium
TAGAGTTTGATCAGCATTGTGTTATGGCTCAAAAAAATTCGGTACGCCTTATCAATAAAAAACAAAGCTGCAATAGAAGCTTGCTCGAAGTGGAGCTGGAAATTCAAAAATTAAATCAAGTAGAATTTAAAAAAAATACTTTATCTATCGTTAAAGACTTGAAAACATTTGATATTGATTTATCTCTTGCAAAATATAAGGATGACCAAAGTTTTCTTCGTATTTCTCCATTTTTGCCCAATTTAATTGGCACTTCTGAATAGATTTTTTTTTATTTTGAATGAACTCCTAAGTACTTACAAAAAACAATCATGAATTTTTTTTTAATATCCGATAATGAGATTAGGTTATTCGGAGGACAAAATGAAATATATTCTTATTCTACTTTTACTGACTTTATTTTCTTGTGGCGAGCAAGCAAACGTTAAACTTTCTAAACTGAGTCAAAGCATTGCTTCTTCTGAGCCAGTAAAAAATATTAAAGGTGATCCTCTCGTCATTGCCAGTGAATTCAAAGCGATTGCTCCGCTCATCGAGGTTGATAAGAGTAGTTTAGAGCGACCTTCATTAGATACTTCCTCAAATTATAAAATGAATTTAACTTCCAACGGATATTCGACGATGCCGATTGTGAGCTATAAATGGACTTTTCATGCCTTGGGAGAATTTGCAAGTTTTGGCAATTTGGTTGATATGACGAGTCATGTTTTACTTTGCCCAGGTCTATCTATTAACGGATTAAATCAAAAAGATTTAAAAATTACTTTTAGCCCTTTCCATGGAACATGTTTTGATGATGCGTTTGGCGTGAAGTTAGAAGTAACCGATTCTGAAGGAGATTCTTCTTTTGTCTATGCTGTAGTGTCAATGCAGGATGAAACTCCAAGGGAGCCAGATGCCAATAACCAAGCACCTTTTGATATTCATCAGGGTTTTATGTCTCAAGCGGCTAAAGTACAACTCAAAAGTAATGGTTCAGGGATTGAGTTCATTCCATTCAATCAATCGTTTATGGCTCGCGATAATATCACCGTTTCCTATGCGACTAAAACGGTAACTCAAGAAGACTACAAAGCAGATGCTTATAGTTATGCTGATGCAGTGGGAAATGTTATCGGTAGTGGAGCGATTGCGGCTACCAGTGCTCCTTACTTAGAACTAGCTTCACCTGCGAGAGCAGGCAGTTCAGAATTTGTATTTACCTCATCTTTCCAAGGACAATCATTTCCTTTCTTGACGCAGAAAATACTTTTAAAGAAAAAATAATCTTAAAAGGAAGCAATTTTTTTAAGCTTATGAACAGCTTTTAAAATTGCTTCTTCTAATTCATGATATTTTTTAATTTGCTTGGGACATAAACTAATCCGAATGACTGATCTGCCAACGGTGTCGTCAATGCCCATCGCTTGCAGAACTCGCGACGTTCGAGGTTCATTATCTGAGCAAGCAGACGAGGTGGTAACAAAAATATCTTGAGACTCAAGCTCAATTTGAATGCCCTGACCATGAATACCTGGACATGATAAAAGTGTTGTACTGGCCACTCGCTCTTCTTTTTCTCCTATCACCAGACAACCAGGAATTTTTTCTTTCAGACTCTTTTCAAATTTTTCTTTTTCACTTTTTAAGTCGCTCAGCAAATTCATTTCTTCTACACAGATTTGAGAAGCCAGTGCCAGAGTCTCAATGCCGATATAGTTTTGAGTGCCACCGCGCAGACCTCTTTCTTGACCTCCTCCAAAAACTAGAGGAGTTAATGTCGATGGATTCTTAACGAGAATAAATCCGGTTCCCGTAAGAGCGCCTAGTTTGTGGCCCGAGCAAACGGCATAATCGATACCAGATTCATTAAAATGAAAGGGAGCTTTGCCAATGTATTGAGTAGTGTCGCACAAATAAGGCACGGCAAATTTCTGCGTGAGTTCGGCTATTTGTTTGTAGGGTTGGATAACGCCTGTTTCATTGTTTGCCGCCATCACACTCACTAAAGCGACTTGTGAAGAGTATTGCTTTAGAAGTTCTTCGAGCTCTAGGGGATTAACAATTCCATTGTGGTTTACTTTTAAGTAAATAATTTTTTTTCCGAGACTTTGATAAAACTGATTCGCCATTTCAACGGATGAATGCTCAATGGGGGAAGAAATAATGATCTCTTTGGGACTTGTGAGCATGACATGATGATAAATATGAGAGATACCCTCACTCGCCCCAGAATTAAAAATGATTTGAGAGTTTTTGGCTCCAAAAGCTTTGGCAATAATGCCGCGGCATTTTTCTATTCCTAAATTGAGCTCTTGTCCGATTTTATGGATCGCATTGGGATTACCCAAAGGAGAAGTCCATCTTGCGTTAAGGTAATCTTGAATTTCTTTTTTGAGAGGGCAAGAGCCATTATTGTCAGCGTAGATCATCGTTATTCCTATTTAATTGCCAGCATTTTATTAAGCGCTAGCAGTGAGTATTTTTTTATTTCGCCATCGACGCTAATCACATTGATCGGAGCGCCTTGTTCAATGGCTCTAAGAGCGGCGAGTAGCCATCTGGGCCTCACGCGATACATGGTTGTGCAAAGACATTGGTAGGGAGAAAGAGAAATAATATCAATGTCGGGAAATTTTTGAGCGAGTCTATTCACCAGATTGATTTCGGTTCCCACCGCGAAACTTGATCCCTTGGGCGCTTTGGCTATTGTTTCTAAAATAAAGGATGTTGAGCCGTTTAGATCAGCATTTTGCACAACATCAAAAGAACATTCCGGGTGAACGATAATCGTTCGCTCTGGATCAGTTTTTCTGAGATGCTCAATTTGTGAAAGATGAAAACCTTGATGAACAGAGCAGTAGCCGTACCACAGAATGGCTTTGGCATTTTTTATTTGCTCCGGAGTAACTCCTCCATTCCACTGATTGGGATCGTAAATAATCATCTCGTCGAGCTTAATTCCCATTTCAAAACAAGTATTGCGCCCCAAATGTTGATCAGGAAAGAAAAGTAGTTTTTCGCCTTGGGTGTAGGCCCACTCGATGATTTTTCGTGCGTTACTTGAAGTGCAGATACTTCCGTTATTTTTTCCAACAAAAGCTTTCAGATCAGCAGAGCAATTAATATAGGTAATGGGAATAATTTTTTCGTCCGTTGAGCTTGTTATGTATTGCCAAGCATTTTCAATCTCCCATTTGACAGCCATATCAGCCATGGAACAACCTGCTTTAAGATCAGGCAGAATAACTTTTTGATTTTCCTTAGAGAGCATGTCCGCCGTTTCAGCCATGAAGTGTACGCCGCAGAAGATAATGTATTCATGGGTGAGTTTGGCTGCTTCGCGAGCGAGCTGCAAAGAATCACCGGTCATATCAGCAAAAGAGATAATATCGTCTTGTTGATAATGGTGTCCGAGGATGATCACTTTATCTTTTAATTTTTCTTTGAGTTTTTGAGTTTCGATCAAAACAATTTCATCGCTCATTTCACTTTCTGAAATAGGTGGGAGATGCGATTCTTGCTTATCAAATAAATTAATCATGGCAGAGTTTTAACATAAAAAATTAACTGATAAAACTACTAAAGGAAATCTTTGACGTATGCTGTCAGCTATTTTAGCATATTTAGGTATATAAATGGATTTACCTAAATGCTTGGAGGCAAAATGAAGGTTATTACAATCGCAAATAATAAAGGTGGCGTTGGAAAAACTATGCAGTGCTATCAATTAGCCTGTCATTTAGCTCACAAGAATTTCCGAGTTTTAGCCATTGATCTCGACTCTCAAGCTAATTTATCCTCAACTCTTGGTGCCGAAACGAAAAGAACACTTATCCCAGAATGGCTTCTGGGAGATGTGGAAGTTTCGGAAGTGATTGTTCCAAGTCAAGATAGCTACGATTTTTCTAAAAACCTTTTTGTGATTCCTTCCAGTAAGCATCTTGCTAATTTAGCCAAACTTTTGATTCTGTCTGAAAATGAAATAAGAAGAACGGCGGGCAGAAAAGAAAGACTTCTGCGTATGCGACTCGCGGAATTAAAAGATATGTTTGATTATGTGGTGATTGACACTCCTCCAATGCTTGGAGATGAGTTGCTCATGTCACTTGTTGCGAGTGACTTAGTTCTGATTCCTACTCAAGCTCAGGACTACTCTATTGATGGGCTCGAAGAGCTGATGGATACTTTTGAGATTCTGCGCGAAACCGAAAATCCATCAATGCAATTTGCTATCATTCCTTCGATGGTGCAAAACAGAAGAAAGATTGAGCAAACTCGCTTAGCTGAACTGGCTCAGCAGTTTAGTATTACTCCAGGAATTAGAAATTTAGTGGATATGCAAGAATCAATCTCTTTAAAAAAACCAGTTTTTCTTATGGGGAAAAATTCTAAAGGAAAAGAAGATTACGATAATCTTTGGCAATCTCTTAATTTATAGTCAATCAAGGATAGATGTATGGCAAAAGAATTTGCAGCAAGAGTTTCTAAAAAAGAAAGAAATTACAGTGATGTTAAAATTGATCCATCGCGCTTTATGGCAAGTGATAACAAGCTTCTTCGCGGAGCGATGCTAGAAAAAGTACAACTTAAAAGTATTGAGGTGCGAACCCAAGTGCGCACTAAATTTAACGATGATTCTCTTCGTGAGTTAGGCGAAAATATTCAGGCGAATGGTCTTATTCAACCGCTGGTTGTTCATCGCGAGGGAGAAAAATTTGTTTTGATTTGTGGTGAGCGCCGTTATCGGGCGATGACTCTGATTGAAATGAAAGAAGCGCCTTGTTTTGTTCTTGAAAATAAAACCGACGAAGAGTTAATGGCCATTCAGTTTTCGGAAAATTCCTCTCGTGAAAATTTACATTATATTGATCAGGCGCAAAGTATTTATGATTATAAAAAAATGACCGGTGCGAGTGAGCGAAAAATTGTGAGTGCGCTCAGTGTTTCTAAATCAGAGGTGCACCGCTGTTTACTGATAGGTCAGCTTCCAACAGAATTAAAAGAAGCAGCCAAAGAATATAATATTGAAAAATACGTACTTCTTGAATGGGGTGCCTTAGAGGATAAAAATCTTAAAAATAATTTACTCAAAATGATCCTTGAAGGGAAAATAGTGAAGCGTTCTCAGCTCACCAAAATCACGAAAGAATTTACTCCAAGTGTGACCAAAAAAGAAAAGCCTGAAAATAAAAAAACCCGTGTGAGTGCTTCTCTACTTGTTCAGGCGCTTAAGCTAAAAGGAAAGGAGCTGGATCCTGAAATGAGGGCAGCTCTTGAAAAATTAGTCTCTGATACTAAATCAATGATTGAGCAAGGCTAGGAAGATCAATATAAGGATTGCGTGTGCCTTGCAGTTCATAAATAGTGTCATTACGTTTTTGTTCTGCGGCATCTACTGGATCAATTTTATTCCACTTTAAAAGTGATTGTAACTCAAAGGCATCCATTTCCATATTATAGCGAAGTGCGAAGTAAAAAATAGCGCGCGCCACATTTCCTCTATGTTCTTTGGGAACTTGCACATAGGTTTTTCCATTCACATCAAATCTCTTAAGCTCAGAACAATCATCTTTAGGGACAGTTGCTTCTTTTACTTGTGCTAATTCCATATCTCCAAAGTAATCATTGCCGCGAAAGCCGTTAGCAGATTTGTCTGCAGAGAAAAGGTGGTGCAGATCACTTCTTTGAGTGTCGTCTTTTTTAGGAATAAATTTAGATTGTGGCCAGGTGTGCTCACAATTGATAAATTCATCACTTGGTTTGGCTGCTTCTTTTAATTCTGTTGGAAGCTGACCTATCAGTAAACAGCGGTGATTGTTTTAGTTTTATCGTTATTATCAAGTAGGTTGTAGAGATAATTTCTCGCAAGATTATAGCCAAGCTTTTGATGACGGTAACAAGTATTCGGAGCAATGGTTGAAAAGGTAAAGCTATCTCCATTAAAATTGTACTGAATGTGCGGAGCGCTGTTTTCAGGGTAGCTCGCGCAATTTTCCATAATCATATCAGGAGCGTTAACTTTCTTAATATGCGCGGAAGTAAATATTTTTTGAAATTCACTTCGTATTTTTTTCTTATCTTTAAGAGTAAGAATTCTTGTTATGTCACTGCCGTAATAGGGATGATAGGTGACTTTGACTTTTTGAGGAGTGCCGCCTGGGGCAAAACCAAAAGAGATTTGAGTGAAGAGAATCGAAAGGATTATAAGTGTATTTTTCATAAAGTGTTTTATGCCACTGCCTCAGATTTTTGGCAACTTCCTCTGTAAACTTTTCAATAAAGCGATTTTAATATCAATAAGTTAAAGTCTTAGTAAAACACTCCGATATGTTCCTGTGGGATAATCTATCCATAGGAGTGTTTTATTAAAAAGTTTCTGTTGATCTTATTCATGATGGTTGTCTCTTCTTTTTCCTTTGCCGATGAAGTCAGTGGAAAATGGGATAAGAGAGGTTTTTCACTTTTTAAGTGGGATCAAAAAACTGTTGAGAATTTGGAGTCTCATTTAATTTACAATCAATCGTTGTATTACAGCGCTTTGCAAAATGAATCTTCGGATACGTGGATTCAAGGAAGAGATCGCGCTCAAGACGCTAAACTTTTAGCCAAGAAAATGTTTCGCCTTATTTCGCGCAAAGCCAAGGAACAATCGAGAGAATTTTTTGCTTCTTTTCGCAAAAAAGATACAACAACAAACAAAACAAGTGAAGAAAGTCCTAGCGAGCTTAAATTCAGCGTCCAGCCCCGTGCTTTTGATGGAGAAGTTAAGTTTGCTTTAAAATGGAAGAATTATTATATGAACTCATTTCTCGATATAGCAGGGCAGTACGAGGTTTATCTTGGAAACTACAATGCTGATTTGGGGATTACTTCAACGATTAACTTTAAATCGAAACAAGATGAGTTTTTTATGGATTTTCGCAAAGATTTGCTAACCAATACTTACGCCAATTTCACGGTGGGGCAACTGCAAAATGTTGATAAACAGTCAGCTTTTGATATGAGACTGACCTTACATTATGCAGCTGCTTTTTAGCACTGTAATTTTTACGTAGCTTATTTTTTGATTTCTTATCAAACGTTATAATGAGAAATGATTTATCGTTTGCTCATTCTCGTTTTTTTTCTTGCGCATCTGAGCCATGCAACTGAGATTGAAGTTAAAGATTTTGCTGTTCGCCAATTTGATTCATCGGGAAATGAATTTAAGCTTTATTTAGTGAAGAATAAGGGAGTGAAATTAAGTCGACTCAGTCTTTTTGTTGATGGCATTCATGGCAATGAAAAAACAGGGATAGTGCAAAAACTAATGAAAGAGCATAGCCCCGGAATGGATCTTTATTTGGCACGAGGAGGCGCTTTTTTGTTTATTCCAGTCCTGAATCATACAGCTTTTCGGCGCAACAACGAAATGATTGATCTCAATAGGGATTTTACGGAGAACCCAAAGTCTCTTGAGGTTAAGAATTTTATGATTGCAGTGAATTATATTCTCGATTTTGAGTCTATTTTTAAAATTGATTTGGTGCTCGATTTTCATTGTTGCGAAAGAGCTTTAATTCAAAATGACGAACTCTCTGCTAAAGAACTTGAACTAGTGGCTGAAATAGTGGGGGATAATGGTATTTCTTTGGGCTTTCCCGATGAAATTTTAGGCTATCAAGAAAAGAGAATTCCAGGTACTCTGATTAGCTACTTTTCAAGAACTTATGGAGCACTTTCGTTAGGTTATGAGGCGCAAAACCTTGAAAATGACGGAGACTGGATTCCTGAGGGTCTATCAAGGTTCTATATAAAATTGCTTTCTCAATCACTCAATTAGTTGTATATGTAACCCCATATAAAATTTTACAGGAGTATGGCCCATGAGTTTAATGGATAGTCACCTTTACAAAGACGCTATTTCTCAACTTGATTTAGCGGCAAACATCATGAATCTCGATCCCAACGTGCTTGAGCGTTTGAGATATCCAAAAAGAGCGGTGCAAGTTTCGGTTCCGATACGTCTTGATGACGGGACGGTGAAAACTTTTATGGGCTACCGCGTGCAACATAATATGACATTGGGACCTGGAAAAGGTGGGATTCGTTTCCATCCAGGCGTTGATTTATCAGAGACCGCAGCTCTGGCGATGCTGATGACTTTTAAGTGCTCTCTTGTGCAGCTCCCACTGGGTGGTGCCAAAGGAGGAATTTGTGTTGATCCTATGGCGCTTTCTCGCCAAGAACTACAAGCGCTGACAAGACGCTATGTGACTGAAATAAATCCGTTCATCGGTCCAGATAAAGATATTCCAGCTCCAGATATTGGTACAGATGAGCAGACCATGGCTTGGTTCATGGACACTTACTCTCAAATTCAGGGCTTTGCAGTTCCAGGAATTGTTACAGGTAAACCTATTGCGATTGGTGGATCACTTGGTCGCTCGGAATCAACGGGTAAAGGTGTGGCTTTCTGTATTAATTTTGCTTACGAAGAAATGGGCAAAGAAATTGGAAAATCGACAACGGTTGCTATACATGGCTTCGGGAAAGTTGGTATTCCAGCGGCGCATGATCTTTTTGAACAAGGGGCTAAAATCGTTGCGGTGAGTGACGTTTCAGGTGGTATTTATAATGCCAATGGTTTAAGCCCTCGCGATGTCGAAAAATGGGTTAAGGAAAATAGATATATTAAAGGTTATCCTCACGCCGATGCAATAACTAATGATGAATTACTCGCTTTAAACGTTGATGTTCTTATTCCTGCTGCGATTGATGGTGTTGTCACAAAAGATAATGTGCACACGATAAAAGCAAGAGTGATCGCAGAAGGTGCCAACGGGCCTTTAACACGCGAAGCGATTGAGTATCTTTCGGAAAAAGGTGTTTTCATTATTCCCGATATTCTTTGTAATGCGGGTGGGGTTATTGTTTCTTATTTTGAGTGGGTTCAGGGGCTTCAGTACTTCTTCTGGGATCTAGATCAAATTAATAAGAAACTTTACGAGATGCTTAAATTTGCTTTTAAAGAAGTTATGTTCGTGCAAAAAAAACATAACGTCGATATGAAGAAAGCAGCCTTTATTACCGCGCTTAAACGCCTTCAGACAGCAATGCGCCTAAGAGGAATGTTTCCAGGCTAATTTATCTTTTTTTAAATATTTCCCGGAGCGTTAAGCTTCGGGATCAACTCCTGCGACGTACATAAAGTACGCCTCGTCGTTTCTCCTTGCTTGCCTTCCGGTAAATTATTTTAAAAAAGATAAATAGATCCTTAAGAATTCAATAAAATAATTTTTTTTTTAAGACTTTAGTTTGCATAAAGAGATTTATGCAAACTTCTATTCACGCAATCTATGGACAAGAAAATCAATGGCGCGAAACGATCCTTTTCGCGCACTCCTCAAAAGGTATTCCAGGGCTAGAGATTATTGGGCTAGGCACCAAGGGAAAACTGATCAAAGAAAAGATCATTTTTATTTCGCAAAGAAAGGAACTCAAAATTCCTCTTAAACGCTATACCCTATGCGCAGAAATTAATGATTTTGATAATCGTGAGGATTATTTTTGGCTTGAACTGCCTCTCCTTCTTTTGTACTGGCATTTGGCAGGGGTGACTCAAATCAATAAACTCGATAACTGCGTTACTATGGGTAAGGTCAGCATTCATTTTAGTATATTACAAAATAGTTCGGCATTTCATTGGATGAAAAACAAACAAGATAATCTGATGCCTATTTGTACTCAGCAAGGAATAGCTTTCTCTCACCATATTCCGGTGAATGAAATTTTGCCAACATTTTAATAAAAAGGAAAACCTTGGAAAATCTTGATTTAAATTCAATTCATGATAAAATACTCTTTATGAGCGATTATCAAACACTTTCAACCAATATTGATTCAGAAATTAAAAAAGCCTTGGTGGCTTTTTGTAAAAAAAAAGGTTTGAAAATTCAGCATTTTGTAGAAAAAGCTATTGTGGAACAACTAGAAGATGAAATTGATTTAGAGGCTTATTTTGAGCGTAAAGATGAAAAGACAATTCCTTTAAAAGATATTCTTAAAATTAAATGAACAAAAATTTTTATAGTATAGAGTTTACCTTTTCGGCGGCAAAAGAATTTAAACTATTGCCTAAACAGGTAAAGGAAAAAATACTTGAGGCCATTCATTTGCTTTCTCTTAATCCTTATTCCGACTTTTTGAGTGTGAAAAAAATAAAAAACCATAATGTATTGTACCGAATAAGAATTTCTGATTATCGATTAATTTATGAAGTGAAAAATAAAACGTTGATTATCGTTATTATTAAAATCGGTCATCGCAGAGATATTTATCAAAAACTAAAAAGAAGCTAGTCTTTTATATTAATGCGAAAGCGTTTCTAAAATAGTCTGCATTTCCTCAGGCACTTCATTTTTCTTCTTAAGGCATAAGCTTAAATCAGTCATCGTGAAACGGCCTTGATTGTAAGTTGTGACTTGATTGAGATGACCCGCTAGTAAATGAGTGACGGCGAGGTAGCCCATATGCGAGGCACGGAAACGATCTAGTGCCGAGGGACTTCCGCCGCGTTGGGTGTGTCCTAGGACACATACCTTAGAATTAATATTATGTTTTTCTTTGAGAGCTTGGCTGACTTGATAGCTCAGTCCCGTCGTTTTCCCTTCCGCTACAATAATAATGGAAGAGGTTTTTCCACGTGCGATTCCATTTTCAATAGACTTTGCAAGTCTTTCTAATTGAAGTTCTTCATTAGGGAGCACCACCCATTCAGCACCACAGCAAATACCTGTATGCATGGCAATGGCACCCGATGATTTGCCCATAACCTCAATGAGAAAAGTGTGATTGTGTGAAGAAGCGGTATCGCGAATTTTATCAACGGCTTCTACCGCGGTATGCAGAGCGGTATCAAAGCCAATCGTGTACTCTGTGCCTTCGATATCATTATCGATCGTGCCAGGGATTCCCATCACTGGAAAATTATTTTCGGTGCTTAAAAGGTGGGCACCATTAAACGAACCATCACCGCCAATCACAATGAGAGCATCAATTTGATGACTGCGTAAAATGTGGGCTGCTTTTTCTCGATTCGCTTTATCGTGAAATTCAGGGCAGCGAGAACTCTGAAGAACAGTTCCTCCGCGTTGCAAAATATTGCCGACATCGCGTAAGTTCATTTGAAATATTTTCTCATCGAGCAGTCCTTGGTATCCTTGATAAATACCG
>CAYQEW010000051.1:0-10601 GCA_964416605.1 uncultured Bacteriovoracaceae bacterium
TGAATTTTTTGGGATGGCAGATAAGCAGGTTTACGACATCCTACAAATCCAAGAAAAAATGAGTTTTGAGCAATATGTTGACGCTAAAAATCGCGAGATTATTTCTCATATAAAATCTGCTCCACTCTCCACTTTTTCTCATCCAGCTGTACTTGAATTTATTCGTGATTTATCTAAAAGATCCATTCAACTCGGTCTTGTTACTTCCAGTGAGAAGCTTCCGACAATGACTATTTTAAATGCTCTTCATATTTTTTCTCTTTTTTCAATTATTGTCACAAGTGAAGATGTGAATTGCCTTAAGCCCAATCCAGAGCCCTATTTAAAAGCAATTGAATTTTTTCAGGCAAATATTTCAGAGACTCTTATTTTTGAAGATTCGCCAGTGGGCCTAAGGGCTGCACTAGCAACAGATTGTAAGGTTGTTAAAGTTCAGTGGTGGAAATAGTAGTTTCTTTTCCAAAACCATCCATTCTTTAGAATAGATTCTCTATCAAAAAAGTTTAAGTTTGAGGTATTGATGCTTGGGTATCAGGTGAACGTTTTCTTGCTTCTGCATTTCTTTTATTGAGATTAAAAAATTATTTTATTTCGCAAGCTTTTATCGAAGCCACAAAAATACTGCTACCAGTGTCCTGCGTCCAGTTTGCCAATTCTGTCCAGATACATTCTAAACAAATACAATACAAACCCTTTAGAGTATGTATTTTTTATAGGCTCCATTTAAAACACAAGCAAACTAATGCTATGGTAGCGCCACTAGGAGCTTCTCATGAAAATTCTACTTTATTTCATTATTCTCTCATCTCTTCTTTTTTCCTGTGGTAAAAAGACCGATACCACTGCAACTATACGCGATTGCGCGAGTTCTAATTTTGTAGCCAGTCAGCTTACAACTTGCTCGCAACTTCTCAGCACTTATTCTTATTGTTTACAAAATACTACTAATACAAATTCAAATGAATGTAATGCTTATAAATCTTATGTTAATGCGATTTATGCTAACGTAGTACGTTTTGGGGGCAATACTATTTTAGATAACAATACATCTCTCGGTGGAGATATTGAAATTCTAAGTCGTTCGCGTATGGGAAATGGTTTTGATTTTCGCTTAGGGAATATGACCTATAAAGTTTGCGCGATTAGAAATAATGCCTCCGTTGTGCCTTCAGGACAAAGTTGTTCTGGTTATAATGTCGGATATAATACTACTCCAAATTATTCGACGCTTAATTCTAATGGATACGTTTCATGCAGCAATAGCTGTAACCACTACTCTATTTTCTTAGGTGGTGCAAAAATCATATCTGGATACAAGGGAGCTTATCGCTCGATTCGCTCAAAATGCATTAATACTTTTGTGCTTGCAGGATGTCGCGGTATAGATAGAGATGGCGATGGGACTTTAATGTACCTTGAATCAGGAAATCAATTGCTCTATACCGTCATTCAAGGAAGTGATTTTGCCGACAAAAGTTTATACGCCAATATAAAACCCAATGGGAACGCTGATGTTGAACTCGGGATTAATTTATTTTTCACCACCATTAACTCACGTTTCAATAGTGCCGTTGGCTATGCCGATGAAAATGGCATTACCTTAGAAGTTGGAAATAATGGCGATGCGGCGATGAGAATTGAAGTTGAAATTTAATACAATTGATCTTTTGATTATTTTTATTGCTTCTGCGATAGTTGCAAGTATTGGCGATACAGCCCATATTTTAAGTCTGACGGCGAGTTATCATCGCTACAATTCTATCCTTATTTACGCCATTCCTTTTTGGGTTCCCATTCAATTTGGTATTGCAGGAGTCGCTCTTTTTCTTTTTCGTGCTTTTTTTATTCCCCAAAAAACATTTCCCACATTAAAACAAAGTGCTATTAGTTCTCTTTTTTTTATTATTATTTATATCCTCAGTGGCTTTATTCCTTCACATTTAGGCTACATTAAATTTGGCATTCTTCTGGTGCTTGCCCTTATTCAAATAAAGCTTACCGCTCAGAAAAACTATTCTTTATTTTTCTACGCTATCCCAGTTATTCTAGCCGGTGTTTTATATGAGTGGAATTTGGGAAGACTTGATGTTTTTGTTTATAATAGTGTGGAGGCTCAAATAGCGGGAATACCGATTTGGCTTCCCGTTCTTTATCTGAGCGCTTTTGGCTCTCTTCTTTATTTTCCTACTCCTTCACTTAACAAAAAGTAAACTCATTACTGGAACATAGGTAATGACAAGTAAGGTGAAAATAAGAAGCAGTAAATAAGGCAAGGTTGCTCGGTACACTGTTGTCATGGGCTTATTAAATCTAAAACTAGAAATAAATAAATTGATACCAACGGGTGGTGTCAAGTAACCAATTTCCAAATTAACAAGAAAGATCATAGCCAAATGGACAGGGTGAATATGGTATTCCATCGACACCGGAATAATCAACGGCACCACGACAATAATGGCACTAAAAATATCCATTAAACAACCGACAACAAGTAAAAATAAATTAAGAAAGAGAAGAAAAGAATATTTGCTGTGAATAAACGTTTTGGTGAATGCCAAAATCTTCATTGGGATTTCTTCATCAACTAAATAGCTTGTCAGGCCAAGTGCACAACACAAAATAATAAGAATAGCCCCAACAAGGCTCATACTTTCTTTGATGATTTTAGGAATATCAGAGCTTAAGCTTAGATCTTTGTACAAAAAAACTTCAATAATAAAGACATACACCGCAGTTGCGACAGCCGCATCAGTCACAGTTAAAACACCAGAATAAATTCCTCCTAACACAAAAAAAGGAATCGGAATTTCATAACGAGCTTGAAGAATGGCATCTTTAATAGAAAGAGAATGCTCAATTTTTTGAGTATTTTTGGGACGTTTGATAATGGACCAAATACTGAGAACAAGAATAATAAACATTCCGGGAATAATGCCTGCCTTAAAAAGTAGATCAATATCAACTTGAGCGATAATTCCATAAAGAATAAGGGGTAAGCTCGGAGCAAAAAGTAAGCCGAGCGATCCTGAAGTAGTCATGAGTCCGAGCGAAAAATCTTCTGAATATTTTTCTTGTAAAAGCAGTGGATAAATAAGGCCACCGAGTGCAATAATTGTCACTCCTGAAGCTCCGGTAAAGGCTGTAAAAAAAGCACACAACACTAAGCTTATGATTGCCACCCCTCCTGGCACCCAAGAAAGACAGGCGTGGGTTAAATCAAAGAGACGTTTAGGCGATTTGGATTCTGCTAGTAAATACCCTGCAAAAGTAAACAAAGGAATTGTCACGAGCGTTGGTGAACCCGCCATGCGATACATCTCTACTGTAATCGCAGAAAAATCAACACCACTGCCATAAAAACAGACGATTGAGATACCTGCCATCACGGCAAAAAGTGGCAACCCCAGTACTGCCATAAAAAGGAAAAAAACGATCCCAATTGTCGTTATCACTTGTTACCTCGAGCAATAAAAAAAATTTGATTAAAGCTGCGCAAAAACATAATAAAAAAACCAAAAGGAATAGGTAAAAGTAAGTGATAATTTTTAAGTCCTAAAAATTCATCCTTAGGGTACTCTTTTTCTGAGATGTAAAAATCAAGAGATGATTTTAAAAGAATAATGATAACTGCTAGCACAACCAGTGCTAAAATAATATCAATCACTTTTTTGTAGCGATCGTTTATTTTTATAAAATTACCAACGATATCAATACGAATATGTTTATTATCTGCCGTGGCAAGACTTGCTCCCAGAAAAGCTAATAAAAAAACGAGGTGTCTTGCCAAAGAGGGAGCCCAGTCAAACCCTCCTCCGGTATAGCGTGTGACGATCGAAGAAAAAGAAGTCACCACAAGTACAAACACGAGAGCAACGACAAGAGCAAGTGTTATTTTTTCCAGAAATTTGTCCCAAAGTTCCAGCGACTTCATTTAAATTTTCTTGTTAAAAAAGTTAATCGATTCTTTTGAAATAACCACATCCTCAATTTTCTTAAGAACATTGGCTCGAATCGTTTGCGTTTTTGCCAAATCACTTTGCGGAAAATCAACAAATGTCACACCACTTTTTTTAATCAAATTAAGAGCCTGCTCATTTTCTTTAATAGTGCTTTTATTGATTAAATCAACATATTTTTTAGCAATAGTGTTGATTTTATTTTGATTGTCTTTAGAAACTTTACTCCATACTTTAGAATCAATGATGATACTTCCCACGGAATAAGCAATAGGATAATTGACGAGATATTTAATTTTAGTTTGCCACTGAAGCGCCAGAATCCCCATTGGAGGAGCATAGGCAGCCTCAATAATACCAGTGCTAAAAGAAGAAAGCACATCGGGAATAGCCAGAGGGATACTCACTAAATTAAGTGTTTCCATCATGCTTTTAACAAGCTGATCCCCTTCCCATGACCAAATCTTAACACCTTTTAGAGCGTCAATATCTTTGATTAATTTTGTGGAAACAAGATACACTTGGCCTAATTCAAAAAAGCCTAATGAATGAAAGCCTGATTTATTCAAACTTTCCGTAAAATAAGAATTGGATTCGGTAAGTGCCTTGTATGCTTTATCGCGATTGGCCACAAAATTAAATGGAATTTCAATACCGCGAATATTTTTGGAAATCTCACCTAACGTTTTGCCTGTAAAGAAACCGCCTTGAAATTGGCCAATACGTATTTTGCGAAGAACATCGGATTCATCGCCGGCAACTCCTCCGTAATACACTTTAAAAGAAACTTCTGATTTTGTGGCAGTCTCAATTTCTTGTGCCATTGCTTTCATCGAATTAGCCCATGAGCTTCCATCTGGAGCAAGAACTCCAATTTTTAGCTTTTGAGCTGGGGCATTAAACGAACAAAGTAAAAGAAAAATTAAAAATGATTTCATAGATAACTCCTAAAATAAGGTATTTTTGTATTTTTTAATAAGATTAAATCTTCTTGCTGCCATTGAATTATAAAAATTAATATCTTTGGCGGTATCAAATTTATTGCTTGCTCCCATTGACCAAGTTTCAAGCGCCGAAAATTCCTTAAATTCATTTTCTAAATTTTCGCTACTCGCTTTGAACTCATCCTCGAGACCTCTTGGGATGATCCAATATTGCAAATACAGAACCTGCGCCAAAAGATTGAGTGGATTATCCTTAATAAATTTTTCAAGGATTAACTTTCCTTCTTCAGGTTTTCCACCAAGAATACTAGGGCGGTTCATCTCATAGAGAGCATTAAAAAAAGAACATGCTCCATTATCTAAGAGAGGATTTTTTTGACAACTCCAATCGACAAATGATTTTGCAAGCGGCAGTTGTCCTACTAATTCAACATTAGATTTTTCAAGATTAACGAGGCCTGCAATCGCTTGACCGATATAAAAAATAGATCTTACATCTTTTTTAGATAGTTTTTTTTCTAAAACTTTTTCAATAGGATCCTTACTTGCCATAAGCTCATTAAGACTCATGCCCTTTGTTTTTAGATATTTTTCGCCGTATTTGATTGCTTTTGAATACTGGTATTTAGCCATATCGGTTTTTTGCTTAAGAAGAGTTTCATTTTTAGTAAGAGTTGCTTCAAGCATTTCTGTTTCATAAACAGCATAAGCATAACCACTATAGGCAACGATAGCTGTAGAAAGGAGGTATTCATTTTCAGGACTTACATAGAGAAGACCTTCCACATTTTTGATTGCTCCAGGAGCACTTGCCACGAACCAATCAAAATTAGTTTCTTGATTTATCTCATTCGATGCTTGATTAAAGATACGAGCTGTCTCATTTAAGCCAATTTTACGAATTGAGGCGCATGAGGACAAAAATAAAGCGCAAATAAGCAGAATGATACCTTTCACAAAAGCTCCCTTCTTTCTAAACTCTATAGAAATTACATTTACCAAGAAGCGCCCGTTTGCACAAGATGGGGGTGGTATGCTATAATAAACTTAAGTCGTTTTGTTTTATTTACGATAAGATAGGCAAAAAGGAACAAGAGAGTCTTTATGGAAACGAAATTATCAAATCTAATTAATGTTGAAACCAATCAAGAACTGGTGATCCAGTCTTCGATTAAACCCATGAGATCGATGTCTGGAGTAAAAAGTTTAAAGCCTTATAAATCAAGAACCGTTAATGTTCTTGAAAATAAATACATTTCTAAAGATCACCAAAATGTTGGCAATCGTTTTACAAATTCAGCGAGTGGAAATCCAACAACGTTAGAGTAACAGCCATTCACTGAGCTAATAAAGCTCAGTGCTTTTCCTTGAATGCCATAAGCACCTGATTTATCCAAAGATTCTTTCGATTCTAAATAAGAATCCAGAAGAGATTCTGACGCCCTATTCATGGAAACTTCCGTCACTTGGTAAAATTGCGATATTTTAGAATCAACCATAACCGAAACTCCCGTATAAACTTGATGAGTTGTCCCCATCAGTTCAAGAAGCATCGCCCTTGCCTCACTGATTGATCTGGGCTTTTCAAAAATTTTATTGTTGTGGGCGACTATCGTATCTGCGGCAATAATAAATAAGGGCTTTGCAAAGTGCGGTGCATTTTTTCTTACCCAATTTAATTTTTGTTTGGAAAGATCAAGAGTGTAAAGAGCGGGATCTTTTTCAGCGGAAAGCTCCTCCATTTCTGGTTTAATCACCACAAAAGGTTGCCCTAAATAAGCCAGAAGTTCTTTTCTTCTTGGGCTACCACTTGCTAAAATAAATTGGTACTCGCTTAATTGTCTATGGGATTCCATCGCCCTTTTCCTTCTTTTAACTCAATAAGATATTTAGTATTTTGATCATTGATTTTCTTACTGCTTTTATCTTGGTTTTTAGCAGCAGACAAAAAATCCGTATAGGATTTAAAAGATGGAAGGATATAACTCATCCAGGTTTTGATCACAGGCTTTGTATCTGCCGCTTGTAGTCTTTTTAAATTCCAATAATCTTCGACTTGATAACCATCAAGTATTTTATCCACTTCTTTAGATTTTATTTCAACTGTTTTAACCGTATTTTTATTCTGATAATTGACAAGCGTTTTTATATTTTGAAGGACAATATCCATTAACATAAATATATTTTTTTCTTTCTGAGAATGCAGAACCAAATTTTTATTTTTAAGCGAATAGTGAGAGTTAGTTAACTTTTGCCATTTACTATGGGGTTGATTTAAAATTTTTAGATTTGCGTCTTCATTTTTATAAAGAGAAAAATAGGCATTATTTCCAAATTCATAATAAAAATGCATTGAAGTATTTTTTATTTTTAATTGGCCCAAACTAAAAATCCAATAGGATGCTTTATTTATTTCCAAATCCATCGCGCTATTGTCAATAGGTTTAAACGGGATAAAGCGAGAATCGGTCTCCCAATTCACTGAAGGCTTGTCATTTAAATCTCGATTTCGCAAATACCAATGTCCTGTAATATGGCGCCACAGGAGCGTTTTATCGGTGTAGGCAATCGCGGCAATTTGCGTTTGAGGAGAAAGTCTCAGCAGATCACCATTTCTAAGAAATAGCCACGCCTCTCCATCCTCAAGAGTAAATACCTCATCGCCAGACATGATTAAAGTGTTTACGGAAATAGGAAAACTACTTTTACCTCGAACAATAAAACATTTTCCCACACAGGACAAAGAGCGTGCCATCCACTGGGGTTCAAGGCAATATACGGAGTGCCAAAAAGAGGTTAAAAAGAAGATGATTCCGATATGCCTCATATAGAATTTAAAGTCGTTCTCTGATACATTATACTCATTTTAAGGAGATTCTATGAAAGAACAAGAGAATGAGCAATTTTCCTTTATAGAGACAGAACATCAAATTCTCGACTTTTGGGATAAAAATAATATTTTCAACAAAACGCTAGAGAAAACCAAGGCTAATGAACCATATCTTTTTTACGATGGGCCACCTTTTGCGACGGGATTGCCCCATCACGGGCATTTAGTCGGCAGCACTCTTAAAGATATTATTCCGCGTTACTTCACAATGAAAGGACGTTTTGTAGAAAGACGTTTTGGATGGGATTGTCACGGCTTACCTATTGAGCATGAAATCGATAAAAAACTCGGAATGTCTGCCCATGAAGCTCTTCAGTCGCTAGGTATTAAAGGATATAGTGCGGAGTGTCGCTCTATCGTTCAAAAATATACTTCTGAATGGAAAAAAACAATTCGTCGTATTGGCCGTTGGGTTGATATGGAAAATGACTACAAAACAATGGATCCAGAATTCATGGAGTCTGTTTGGTGGGTCTTTAAAGAACTTTGGAATAAAAATCTTATTTATAACGGCACCAAAGTTGTTCCTTTTTCCACCGGAATGGGAACCGTGCTTTCTAATTTTGAAGCAGGTCTTGATTATAGAGACGTTCAAGACCCTGCGATCACTGTTCTTTTTAAATTAAAGGACCAAGACGCTTATATGGCAGCTTGGACAACAACTCCTTGGACTCTTCTTTCCAATCTTGGACTATGTGTCAATAAAGACATTACCTATGCTCTCGTGGAAGATAGTCTCTTAGGAATCAAATTTTACTTAGCAAAAGAAAGAATTGAGTCTTATAACAAACAAAAAAATCTAAGCATTATCAAAGAATGCTCTGGGCAAGAGCTTGTCGGGCTTTTTTATGAACCGATATTTCCCTATTTTACTGATTATAAAGATTTAGATTTTTTTCAAATTTTTGAAGACAATTATGTTACCTCTTCAAATGGAACTGGTGTCGTGCATCTTGCGCCTTTTGGAGAAGATGATAGTCGAATCTTGACCTCTTTTAAATCTATTCCTCTTCCCTGCCCTGTAGATGATCAAGGCTGTTTCACTGAAGAAATTACTCTTTGGAAAGGTGAGTACGTTAAAGACGCCGATAAAAATATTATCAAATATCTTAAGAATAATAATATTCTCTTTGACCATCAAACCATCGTGCACAGCTATCCTTTTTGTTATCGCTCTCATAAACCGCTTATCTACAAACCCATTCCTTCTTGGTATGTGCGCGTAGAGGAAATGAGAGAAAAACTCCTTAAAAGTAATGCAGAAATAAATTGGGTACCTTCTCATATAAAAGATGGACGTTTCGGAAAATGGCTTGAAAGTGCTAGAGATTGGGCTATTTCACGAAATCGTGTATGGGGAACGCCCTTACCTATTTGGAAAAATGATGTCACAGGTAAATTTATTTGTATGGGCAGTATTGAAGAGCTTTATCAGTACTCTCAAATAAAAGTTAACGATCTACACCGTGAAGTGGTGGACGATATTACGTTTACCATACCTAATGAAGAAGGCACCTACCACCGTATCAGCGAAGTGCTCGACTGTTGGTTTGAATCAGGCTCAATGCCCTACGCTCAATCTCATTATCCATTTGAGAATAAGGATAATTTTACCAAAAGTTTTCCGGCAGAATATATTGCAGAAGGCCTCGATCAAACAAGAGGATGGTTTTATACTTTAACAATTCTATCCACTGCTCTTTTTGAAAAGCCCGCTTTTAAAAACGTTATAGTCAATGGCATCGTGCTCGCAGAAGATGGCGCCAAAATGAGTAAAAGTTTAAAAAACTACACAGCCCCCGATATATTAATGGAAGAATACGGCGCGGATGCCTTGAGACTTTTTCTTATTAACTCAGGTCTAGTGCGCGGAGAGGAACTTAAATTTTCTGACCTAGGCGTCAAAGACATGGTTCGTCGTGTTCTCCTTCCTTGGTATAATAGTTTTAAGTTTTTTCAAACCTACTCTCATATTGATGGTTGGAAGCCTGAAAAAGATTTCACATTAGGCGATAACATTTTAGATCAATGGATCGTGAGTAAAATGCAAACGCTTATTGCAACAGTTGAAACAGAGATGCAAGCTTACAGACTCTATAACGTTGTTCCCCCTCTCTTTGCTTTTATTGATGATCTAACCAATTGGTATATCAGACTTAACCGCAGAAGATTCTGGAGTGAGGGTCTAGAGTCTGATAAATGCGCCGCTTACGCGACTCTTTACCATATTCTGCTTAATCTCTCGGAACTTATGGCTCCCTTTGCCCCTTTTTTATCAGAGCATATTTTTCAAAACCTTAAGACTTTTGATAAAACTCTAGACGAGAGCGTCCATCTGCGCTCTTTCCCTATTAGTCGAATCGATTTGAGCAATGCCACACTTGAAGATGCGGTAGAAAGAATGCAACAAATCATTCTTTTAGGACGCGGGCAACGCAATAAATTGCAAATTAAAGTCAAAACTCCTTTAAGCTCCATGACGATTATTCACGGTGACAACGATGTACTCAAAGAACTCAGTAAACTTGAGACTTATGTACAAAACGAGCTCAATATTAAGCTCATTAAGTATTCTACAGAGGAAGACTCTTTTATTAATCTTTACGCCAAACCAAACTCTCCGGTGCTTGGAAAGAAATTAGGCAAAAGATTTGTTGAGATCAAAAATAAAATTGAAAAACTCTCAAGTCTTGATGTGAAAAACTTAGAAAATAATCAAAGTCTACTTATCGACGATGTCTCAATAAGCTCAGAGGATGTACTTATCTTTAGAGAACCTAAAGAGGGCGTTAATGCGCAGTCCAATAAGTT
>CAYQEW010000052.1:0-10516 GCA_964416605.1 uncultured Bacteriovoracaceae bacterium
TAATGTTATCCAGAGCACTCATATAGTTGTTATTATATATATGCTTAGATTGATCTATCAAGTTTTATAGTGAAAAACCCAAAAATCGCATCACACTCAAATAATTGGGCGTAAAATAAATTTGCCATAAAGCAACGATAATAATGTAGGGACCAAATGCCAGAGGCTGATCCTTATTCATTTTTTTTAAAGCAATCATGGTAATACCAACAATTGATCCAAGTAAGCAACTGAGAAAAATAAGATACACAACTCCAATGGGACCTAAATATAATCCAAGAATTCCAAATAATTTTATATCGCCTCCACCTAGTCCCACCTGACCTTTCACTTTGTAAAAAATCCAAGTAACGACATAGGTCATTCCAAAACCTAAAAGACCACCTAAAAAGTAATGAAAAAAATCAAAGTGAAAAACACTGTAAAGAGCAATCAACACGAGAAGAAAAATATTGAGACTATCAAGCAAAAGATAATGCTCGATATCGATAAAGAAATGCACGACTAAAATACAAAAACACGTGAAGAAGAGAATTGCCTCATAGGGGTAAACAAGAGGTGAGTATACATAGGTAAAAAAATAGAAAGAAAAAGTTGCAGTAATGAGTTCTACAATAAAATAACGCCAGGAAATGGGGGCCTTGCAATAAGCACATTTGGCTCTTAAAAATAAAAAACCCAGCAAAGGAATATTATAGTACCAAGCAATAATGTGCTCACAATACGGACAATGGGACCTTTTAGAGACAAAGTTAAGGCCTCGCGGCAGACGATAAATGAGAACATTCAGAAAACTTCCAATCAAAGCGCCCAGTACAAAGTAAATCACTGCATTCATTATTTAATCCAAGTTTAATTTTTTAAAAAGCATAGAAGAAAGAAGATAAAAGAGCACGATATAAATGACCCCGTAGAAAAGATTGTTCATAAGAGTCTGTGAACCAGGAAAAGCATTATAAAACAGATGATCTTTTAAATTAAAGCGGTAAAAATTAGGCACCATCGCATCAAAAAATTTTAACACCGCAAGAAGAGAAGGATTCTCTTGCACAAAAGAAATGGTGAGCAATTCTCCTAAGGAATGCCCCACTAAAAGAAAAACTAAACTCATCATAAAAGCGAGCGACGTTGTGAGAAAAAGAGAAAAACAAAGCGTCATCACAAGGATCAAAACTCCTTCTAAATACATAAAAAAAACTGTGATCAAATAACTATAAGAAAAAGAAATTTTTAAAAGAAACAAAGATCCAGAAATAAAAAAAGTGAGTATTGCAAGATAAACTAAAAGAAAAAAAGCTCCACCTTTTATTTTACCCGCAAGATAGGCAAACCGAGACACGGGGCGAGACAGCACCATATAAAGGGTGCGATTTTTTTTCTCACTGCTTATAAGCGTTAAGCCCATATAGAGGCTGAGTGCGTAAGTCGCAAGACTCATAAGCCCCAGACCAACCTCTAGCGCGACGCGACCGGGCACACCAAAAGTAAATTGATAGGATACATAAACAAGGAGCAAAATAAGTGCGCTGATGAGAAAAGCACTATAGAGCAACTTGCTTTGCATGAGCTGTTTAAAACTCATTGCGCCAATGAGGTAAATATTTTTAAGATTATTCATAAAAAAGACTCTCTAGTTTTTTACTCAGTGGATAAAGAGATTTAATACTTCCCTGTTGATTAATAATATTTTGAAGAAATATTTCCTTCTCTTCTTTTTTTATTATTTCAGTTATCCATTTTTCTTGAAGAACATACTGCACCTCGTACTCGTCACGGTACTGCTCCTCTAGCAACTGATGAAAATCTCTCATTTGATTAATCGTTCCATCCTTTAAGTAAATGAGGTCATCACAAATTTCTTCCACATCCTCAATAATATGGCTGCTAAAAAAAAGAGTTTTTCCATCTTGTTTGAGCTTAAGCATAATTTCTTTAATTTTTTTGCGACCCATAGGATCTAATCCCGAAAGAGGTTCATCGAGAATAATAAAGGAAGGATCATGAAGAAGAGCTCCCATAAAGCCTAAACGCTGGAGCATCCCTTTAGAGTAAGTGCGGATTTTGCGATCCAGAGCATCGGTTATCTGAAACTGCGGAGCCCAAAAATCAATAGCTTCATTACGTTCTTTGCTTTTCATCTTTTGTAATTTCGCTAAAAAATGAGCGTATTCGCGACCCGTAATATCTTCATAAAAATAAGGACGTTCTGGCAAATAACCAATATGCCTAAAAATATCTTCTCTTTTTTTCCCCCAATCAGGATGAAAAAAAACTTCCCCGCTATTAGGAAAAATAAATCCCAAAATGATTTTAAGAAGTGTCGTCTTACCAGCCCCATTTGAGCCCAAAAATCCCACACTCCTTCCTTCCTCTAAATGAAAACTGATGTTATCAAGAACAATTTTTTCTTTTTTCCAAAAATCACTTTTAAATGTTTTGACCAATTGCTTCACTTCAAGGATATTTTTCATATAGATGTATAGTAAATATTTCCTTCCATTCCTTCAAGTTGTCCTTATCTTTATTCTTCTGATGACTGCTACTTTCTTGAAAAGACCTTTTACCGAACCTAAAATCTCTAGACAAAATTCTACTATCCATTTTAATCCACTCGCGCTCAAATTTTTTTCGCTGGGCCACAGAACCTTAGTCGCTAATCTTTTGTGGATGGAAACACTGATCAAATCTGATATTTCGCACTATTCTTCTAAGAATCTAAGTAACTGGATGTATCTTCGTTTTGTAAATATTGTGTATCTTTATCCCCATTTTAAAGAAGCCTATATTTTCGGTGGCCAGTATCTCGCAGTCATAAAAGATGATCCACTGGCGGCGATCAGTCTTCTCCAAAAAGGAATCATCTCTTTTCCAAGTGATTATCAAATAAATTTTTTACTAGGATTTATTTATTATTATGACTTAAAAGATAACGCACATGCTATTCATTATTTAGATAAAATTAAGTTTTATCCCGAAGCACCTTATTTTTTGCCAAGCCTCACCGCTAAAATTAAAGCTCATCAAAATCAAAAAGAAGATGCTTTGCTTATTCTGCAAGAAGCCTATAATAAAGCCCCTGAAGGATCTTTTATTAAAGATTTTTATGCACAAAAAATCAAAAAACTGCAAAATAATTGACCAAAATAGTTGGCAATAATTGAGAAAATAAAAACAATTTTAATCAAAACTTGCGCACTATTTGAAGAATGAACTTTTTACGCTACTCTAAACTATATAACAAAGGGAGTTCACAATGAATCATGTAAGAAATCAAAAAGGCTTTACTTTAGTTGAGCTAATGGTCGTTGTCGCCATTATTGGAATTTTAGCCGCAGTGGCTTTACCTCAGTATCAAAACTTTCAAGCAAAATCTCGTCAAAGTGAAGCAAAACTAGCACTGAGTGCTATTTATACTTCAGAAATTGCTTTCCAAGGAGAAGCTGGGACATACGGTCAATGTCTTTCAGATATGGGTTATCAACCCACAGGTGGAATAACCGCGGCAGGAAACGCAACGAGACATTATGGCGTTGGATTTACTCTGACAATTGCTCAACCTGCTGAAGTTACAGCTGCAGTAGCCAACGGTACCATTTGTACCGCCTCAACAATAGGTGTTAGTTACTTTGATGGGACAAAAATTACTCCAGTAGGAGCTGATCTACGCGATGGTAGCGCTGCAAATCAAGGAAATTTTGCTGCCTTAGCTGCAGGCTCTTTTACAGCTGTCGCCACTGGTTATATTCGATCGAATGCTCCCTCGGCAACGGTTGACAGATGGACTATAGATGAAACAAAAAGTCTTAGAAATAGAAACTCAGGAATTTAATATTTTAACTATCAACCCAATCCTTAATCAATTTTTTGATTTGGGTTTGATAAGCAACGTTCTTTAATTTTGCCTTGAGTTTAAGCGCCCTCAGTAAGTCTGGGGGCATTTTAAGGCTAATCAACTCCGATGAATTCTCTGAAACTGAACTTGCAAAATGTACATTTCTAAAATCCTCTAAATACTGCGCAATTTGCATAGGTGATATTTTTTGGCATTCACTCAGATATTCATCTGTAAAATATTGCAAAGCTTTATTTTTTTTCATGGATTTTCTTTAGAGCCAAAATATCAATTTTATCCTGCTCTCTTCCCGCTTTTTCTTTCATGCGTATTAAGTCATCAAGACCTAAAACATTAACAGTTTGATTATTTAAATGAAATTTTTTAATTTTTTTATGCTCAAGATCACTGGTAATAATAATATCAATCTGCTCCATGAAATTAAGAGGATTAAAAAAATTCCACGCAATAAGATTTTTATTATTTATATACTCCTGACGAAAATCAAAAACAGATTGCGCATTAATAGGCAGTCGCGACTCTAAACCTATTTCTTTAAAAGCTACTTTAATATTTTTTAAATTTTTTAGATTCCATTTAATAATAAAATCCAAGTCCAAGGTTCCGCGCACCGCTCCATAAAAAGCCACCGCATGCCCCCCCACTAAAGCGTAAGGTATTTTATATTTTTCAAACTGTTTTGCGACTCTCAATAAAAGCATATATACCAGTATATACCAGATTGCTTGTCGTTACAAATATTAAAAGAGAGAGGGAGCTGGCAACAGTTCCCTGCCTTCGATTCATTATAATACTTACCAATGACATAAAATAATGGGATACGAGGAAAACAAAACGAAACGCCGAGGCGTGCTTTAATGCACGTCGCAGGCGGGTTCGTTGACGTTTGACAAAGTAGACCGTTGTTTTAGGTAATTGGTATTAGATGCCCTGAGCTTGCGTAATGATAGGAAGATACATCCCAATCAAGATGAATGCAATCACTCCCCCCAAAACCACAATCATAATCGGCTCAATCAACTTCGTGGCCATATCAATTTGTTCCTCTAATTCTGTTTCAAAATAATCTGCAACCTTATAAAGCATTTCATCTAACTTCCCCGTAGCTTCACCAATTTTGACCATTTGAGCCACCATTTCTGGAAAATAAGAAACACGAAGAAGTGGCTGACTCATGGACTTTCCCTCCACCACAGCGTATTTAACGCGAGACATATCTTGATTAATAACAAGATTATTGATTGTATCAATACTAATATCCATACTATCAATCATCGGAACCCCTGCGCTTAAAAGCGTTGCCAGAGTTCTCGAAAAAGAAGCGAGATTACTTTTTATTACAATCAAATTAAAAATAGGAACCTTGAGCATCAATTGATCCCAAAGAGGTTTGGTCACGGGGCTTTTTTTAAAAATATTAAGACCAATAATAAAAATCACAATTAAAAGTATTAGAATAAAAATATACTCTCCAATAAAATCTGAAAGCCCCATGATCACCTTGGTGGGCCAGGGGAGTTCTTGTCCTGAGTCCTTAAAATTTTCAACAATTTGAGGAACCACAAATTGTAAAAGAAGAATAACGACTCCAATCGCCACTGCCAAAACAATAATAGGATAGGTCATGGCTGATTTCACTTTTTTACCAATATTATCTTGTTTCTCAAGAGAAGTATTAATTCTCAAAAGAATTCCATCTAATATCCCTGCCGACTCTCCCGCTTTGACAAGATTACAATAAAATTTAGAAAAACCATTTTGCCTACTGAGTGCCTCAAAGAGCGTTTTCCCTGAAGCTACTTCTGAATGAATCGCTTTGATGCTTTTTTTTAATGTTATATTTTTTTCATTTTTAGCAAGTATCTCTAAGCCTTCTAATAAAGGGATTCCAGAGTTGACGAGAATAGAAAACTTCTTGGTGAAATTAATGAGATCTTTGTTATTAAAAGGTTTGGCAAACCCTCTTGCCACCATAAATTCAGACAAATCAGTTTCAAAAATCCCTGGTTCTTTTAATTTAGAAATACGAATCTGACTTCTTTTTAATTCCAGCTTTGCTTCTTTAAGGCTGTCGACAAAAAGAGTGCCTTTTTGCTTTATGCCATTTTTATCGACACCTTCCCATTTATAACTCGGCATAACTTAAACCTTCATTCCTAGCATTTTAGCGAGTTCTTCAGGATTGGCTGTATACGACATTGCATCCGTCTTACTGATTTTAGACTGATCCACTAATTTTTTGAGACTTTGATTCATTGTGATCATGCCAGAATTATCTTGCCCCATCTGCATTTGAGAATAAAGCTGATGAATTTTATTTTCACGAATGAGATTTTTCATCGCAGGATTAGTTCGCAAAATTTCCATCGCCAAAGATCGTCCACTGCCATCCATATTCGGAATCAGTTGCTGAGAAATAACCCCTTGTAAAACAAAAGATAAGAGCGAGCGAATATGATCTTGCTGATCGCCTGGAAAAACACTGACTAAACGATTAATGGTTTGTACACAAGAGTTTGTGTGAAGTGTTCCAAAAACTAAATGCCCTGTTTCAGCAACTTTAAGCGCAGCCTCAATGGTCTCCATATCGCGAAGCTCTCCAACCAAAACAATATCGGGATCCTGACGTAAAAGACTTCGAAGTCCTGAAGAAAAACTCAAAGTATCGCTGCCCACTTCTCTTTGATTCACGACAGACTTTATATGCGAGTGTACAAATTCAATCGGATCTTCCAATGTCACAATATGACCTGCAATATTTTGATTGAGTTGATCGACAATCGAAGCAAGGGTCGTCGATTTACCTGAGCCTGTAGGGCCCGTAACGAGAATGAGACCATTACTAACATCCGTCATTTCCATGAGAACTCTTGGAAGTCCCAATGAATCGAAGTTGGGGATCTGAGAAGGAATCTGTCTAAAAACCGCCGACCAACCATTTTTAGAATGAAAAACATTTCCCCTGAAACGTGCTAAGCCTTTGACCCCAAAAGAAAAATCAATTTCTTTTTTTATTTCTAATTCTTCTCTTTGTTCCATCGTTAAAATTTGAAAGATAAGTCTTTTACTATCATCGGGAGTAAGGTTGCCCAATTTTATTTTAACCATTTCACCGTGAATACGAATACAAGGAGGGCCTCCCACACTCAGATGCAAATCTGAAGCATTTTTATCAATCATCAGTTTGAAAAGCTGTTGAATTTGAATATCTGCTAAGCCGCTTCCCGATTGTGTTTTGGTTTTATTCTCTTCACTCATTTTTTATTCCTTAAACGTCTGATGCTGAATTCGCAATTGCTTCTTCTATTGTTGAAAGTCCTTCCGCTACTTTTGTCAGCGCACTCATTCGAAGCGTTTTCATTCCTTCAGAAATTGCGGCTTTTTTGATTTCATCGGTGGGTGCATTTTTTAAAATAAGATCTTTAATTTTATTACTCACCTCAAGAACTTCAAAAATTGCCTCGCGACCTTTATAACCGGTATTATTGCATTGAGAGCAGCCTCGTCCTTTATACACCTTTAATTTTTCTGCTGATTTCGGAGCAAATCCACACGCCACTAAATGCACTTTAGAAACTTCCACTTCTTCTCGACAATGAAAACAAATTTTTCGCATAAGTCTTTGTGCGACAATAACATTAAGAGCAGCCACCAGTAAAAATGGCTCCAGTCCCATATTAATAAGACGGGTAACGGTAGAAGGAGCATCGTTCGTATGAAGAGTTGAAAGCACTAAATGTCCCGTTAAAGAAGCTTCAACGGCAATTTCACCCACCTCCTTATCTCGAATCTCTCCCACCATAATGATATCCGGATCTTGACGAAGAAAAGCTTTAAGAGCTCTCGCAAAATCTAAACCGATATCTTTTTTAACATTCACCTGATTCACACCTTCGAGATTAAACTCACAGGGATCTTCAACTGTACTGATATTCGAATCACTCGTATTGAGTTCACTTAAAGCCGAATAAAGAGTGGTGGTTTTTCCTGATCCTGTGGGGCCCGTGACCAAACAAATACCATAAGGTTTTGATATGCCTTCTTTAAAAATACTCAGCTGATCCTTATCAAAACCTAATTTTGTCATATCGAGCTGTAAATTAGTTTGATCCAAAAGACGCATAACAATTTTTTCACCAAATAATGTTGGTAAAGTAGAAACACGAAAATCAAGAGCGATATTGCCCATTTTTATTTTGATTCTTCCATCCTGAGGTTTTCTTTTTTCGGCAATATCAAGCTGAGCCATAATTTTTACACGAGACAAAATAGGAAGCATCATACTTCTTGGAGGAGTTGCTGTGGTCACAAGCTCTCCATCAAGTCTCAGGCGAATACGAAAAATTTTTTCATAAGGCTCAAAGTGAATATCGGAAGCTTTGCGCACATAGGCATCGGCGAAAATACGATTCACATAACTAATAACGTCTTCACCTATTTGATCTTCTCTAATATCAATTTCATCTGATCCTTTACTTGTTATTTCAACAATTGATTTCACAAGTTCATCAACAGACTCTCTTACAGAGGAAAATAATTTTTTCCAAGATGTGATATTAGTAAGGATATACTGCACAGGCTTTTGTAATTCTTTAACAACATCATTTTTAAATTCAACTGCCTTGGGATCAAATATCGCTAGAGTTACCTTACTTGAGGTATTTTGAATGGGAATACAGCGATACTCAATGATTTTAGATTTTCGAAGTAGCGACATTGTATCAATTGAAACTTGAGCATTCTGTAAATCCATATGAGGAATTTTAAAATCATCGGAGAGTTTTTGGGTAAATACTCCATCATCAAAACGCGGAAGCTCTAATAAAGATAATTCAGGCATATCATCATTGCGATGATCAGAAACCAGTTTACGTAGCTCCTTAACTGTAGCCATCCCTGAATGTTCAACCCAATCACTAAAATAACTTTTCATGGCACCTCTGTTATTTTACGGAACAAATAAAGAGAATCATTATTTGTTTATTATATCACTTGTTAAAGTGAAAATTATGCCTACTATTAAATAATGATTTTAATTATTGATGGCAAAAAAAAACATCGCCTCTCTCTTTCGATTATTCCGATCACCATAGGCAGAGCAGAAGATAATGTTATAGTGGTGGACGATGATTTTTGCAGTCAGATTCATCTTGAACTAAGATTAGAAAATGGCAAAATATATTTCAAAGATTTAGGCTCTAAAAATGGAACTTACCTCAATCATTTTAAATTTGATCAAGGAATTCTTAGCCCAGGTGATCTTTTGGAAATTGGTCGAGTACAAATTTATTTAGAATAGGATTATTTACTCTTTTCTAAAAATTGGATGACTGCATTCTTACTTAATTTATCAACCGTTGCAAAATTATCGTTAAATTTATTAATCAACGAAGGATCTTGTTTAATTTTTCCGATCAAACTACTCACCACTTGAGAAAGTGAATCTGTTTCTTTTTCATTGTGATATAAACCTTTAATCCGATCAACAAGATCATTAAAGCGCGTAAAATCTTGCAGTAGACTCACCATCATTTTATCACCTTCAGATTCATGCAGTTTTTCGTAATTTTCAAACATATTTTTAGCTAATTCTTGAATGGCAGGAGATTCTATCCTTTCAGCCAATTCTGTGCTTTTCTCTATGCTGCCAATAAAAAGTGTAGAACGTTTTTCTAAAGCTTTAAATAACATCGAAAGAGTAGTTGCTTCTTCGCCCATTTTGGCAATTCTTAGTCCATGGCCGGCACTCAAAAATAAACTCGAAAAAGTAAGCCAGTTGGGCTCCTTTGCAAAAACATATCCTGCTCCCATGGCTGGTAAAGCCAATCGAATAGAGCTTAAAGCTTTTGAACCCTTAATAAAATTACCAACCTTTCCTAACTGGGTCGCGGGCAAAACACTGACTGCTGTTAAAATAGCATTCGTCGCCATTCCCTCATTTATTTTTTCTTTTTCACTGGCAATAGATTCTTTTGCACTTAAATAACTTTCCAGAGAGCCATAGTTGCCAGAGTAAAAAGATTCTTCAATTTTTTTACTGAGTTCATTCATCCCCCCCTTCTCTTCCATAAATCTTGCTTGGTTATACAGACCTGAAGCTGCGGCACAGGGAGCAGCTCCCCAACCACCTGCAGGCATCGTTATAATACCTCCAACTAGAGAACAAACACCTAAACCGACATTCGTGATTGCATCAAAATTTTTATCAAATTTATTTTTTGCTTCCATATCGCTTTTACTATCGCAAAGGACTTGAATAAGAAGTTCAGGAACCTTACCAGTATTTTTTACTTCTTGATCAATAAGCATCTGGATAGCACCTGGATAAGCCTGCAAATATTTTTGAATAGAAAGCTTATTGATATCCGTTGCATTCATTGTAAAGTTTCGATGACTCGCCTTAACAGATGCTCCTAGACCAACCGGCCCTGCTGCAACCAATCCAAAAGTTCCCGTAATCACACCAATGAGGTCTGGACGAGCCATGCGAATAAATTCATTAGGTTTTTTCCCTGCAGTTTGAGAATACTCTTCAAAAGATGATTTCAAAGCACCATCAATTTTTCCCTTATAGTCGGCATAATATTTTCCTAAATCAGCAGAAGTTAATTCTTTTAAACTAATTCCAGCCTTACATGTATCGATTGGCGATCTATATAGATC